>SYOC01000341.1 GCA_005804965.1 Pseudomonadota bacterium | reverse complement strand
GTTGACGCGGATGCCGTCGGTGGCCCAGGCTTCACCGAGTGTTTTCGTGAGTGTAACCAACGCGCCTTTGCTGGCACTATAGGCTGGGTTGCCAAACACCGCCTGAAAACTTGCACCCGAGCCGAGCAGAATGATTGTTCCTTTGCTCACGGCCAACATGTCGTGGAACTTGGTGCAGCAGCTCATCACACTCATCAGGTTGACATCCAGCACGCGGCGAAAATTGGGCATCTGAAATTCGGCGCGTCTGTACATCACCGTGCCTTGCGACAAGACGAGGGTGTCGAGCGTTTGGAACGGCGGCACCAACGCTGCAACATTGGCATCGTCCGCAACGTCGAGTTGGAAGTAGTGCAGGCCGGAGAGGTCACTTCCTTCTTCGGCTGTATAGGCATCGGAAGACGGGCGGGTGCCGCTGACAAATACGGTGGCTCCATGGTCGCGAAAGACGCGAGCGATGCCGTTGCCAATGCCGCTTGAACCGCCGACGACCAGGACTGTTTTTCCGCTAAAATCGATTTCATTCATGAGTGTCGTGACCTCCGACTCCCCGTGCCTTCTGCGATGGTTGCTGCTCGATCAAGCCACGCTAGCAACGCATCGAGGAACGGAGGAAGACTTTTATACACCCGCGTCGCTTCCGGCAACGCCCGCAGTGCAGCAGCGAGGTCGGCGGCTCGCTGAGGTTGCCGGGCGAGATGGGCGATGGGGTGCACGTACACGCGGATCGTGAACACCACATCGCGCGTGCGCGGCAAGCGCCGCAACGTTTGCCGTTCCATGCGTAGCCACAGTCGCTCGCCGGCATTCTGCGGCGTAATCTCCTGGTTCAGCCCTCGGCGTCCATGGCCAGTGGGCTGAAATAACGCCGGAGCATCGAGAATACTCCAGTTGATGCGCCAACTTGGTTTGTTCGCTTTCAGGCGCTCGAAGTATTTGTCCGTCTTCGCGCCGAGCTGTGCGGCGTAGCCGGGCACTGGGTCGTGAATCGCAGTTAATGGCAGCCCGAGTTTGTCACGCATGCGCCAGCGCGTAGGAAAATGCACCGACGCCCCGACCAATCGGTACGGCTCATCAGGTGCGGCTTGCTGCATAAGGCACAGGTCTTCTTGGACGAGCCGCCCGGCCAAGTCGAGCGGATGGAGGCGATCCGGAGGCAGGGTCCAGAGTTGCCGTGTGACCAAGTTTTCAAGGCAGTCACCTTGCTGTCGATACACATGGGGAAAGTACGTGAGCAGATGAGTAGTCAGCAACTCCAATAGCTCGGCTGCTCCCTCTGATGCTTCAGGGAGCGCGGCGAACACTTCGTCTGGATGTTCATGCGAGAGGTGCGTTTTCTCAGTCAGCTCAGCGGCAAAGCGGTCGTCCATTTCGATCCAGTCGCGTTCGGCCAGCGGGTGGAGTCCGAGGGCGAGGGAAAACGGCCCAGCATGAAACGGGGCGTAGTCCGGCGCAGGCGGCAACGATGATGGGGGAGGGAAAGCACTCACGTGCCACGTTCTAGGAGGCAGCGGCGCATTTGGCAAGAGCGAATTGGGAAAAGTCCGCGTGCTTAAGAAAGACGATCCTTATTGCCGCGAAGCTCTGAAGCCCGATATAGTCAACCTCTGGAGTGAGCTTATGCTGAACAGTTCCTCGGAAAAAGCTACGGTTGTCACCACCACGCACATTCGCCTTGATGAACATGGCGTGGCTTGGATCGATAACACCAGAGTGAAAGTCATCGAGGTCGTTCTCGATAAGCTGACACACGGCTCCAGTCCAGAGGAAATCCATTTTCAGTACCCGCATCTCTCTTTAGCCCAAATCCATGCGGCTCTTTCTTATTACTATGAGCATCAAGCAGAGCTAGAGGCGGAGATTCAACGTCGTTGGCAAGCCGTCAATGCGATGGCTGCACAGGAAGAAGAATCTCCGCTTCATGCCCGTCTCCGTTCGCTCAGGCAAAGCTTGTGAGTGTCAAGATCTATTTTGATGTCCACGTGCGCCGAGCTGTTCGGGATGGATTGCGTTTGCATGGAGTCGATGTTTTGACGGCTCAAGAGGACGGAGCAGCGGAGTATGACGATCCTGAACTATTGGATCGCTCGACCGCCCTTGGCCGTGTCCTGTTCACTCAAGACGATGATCTCCTTCGTGAGGCGAAGCACCGTCAACTGACTGGCGGAACATTTGCTGGCGTGGTCTATGCCCATCAACTGAACGTGTCGATTGGTCAGTGCATTGCCGATTTAGCCTTGATCGCGCAGGCCAGCGAACTGGATGAATGGCTGAATCGTACGGTCTATCTCCCGCTGCAATGAGTTCACACAACCTCAGTATCCGAGGCAACAGCCGGATCGCGCCGCCTCTCACGGAACTGCTAGCGGCATGCTATGATCCGCCCCATCTGAAACCCTACAAGGAGGGACGTACGAATGACGCAACATCTCTATGCTGGAGCCGCGCCCTTTAGTGGTGGGAGCGACCTGACACAGCCGGGCGGACTTTTTCGCTTAGCTGTAGGTGAGAAAACGTGGCAGCCGCTGAGTCACGGCTTACCCGAGAAAGCCGAAGTGCGAACGATTGCGATTCACCCGAGCAACCCGCAGGTGGTCTATGTTGGTGCGCAAGACGGTCCGTACCGTAGCCACAATGGCGGCGATACCTGGGAGCGCCTGAATTTCCCCGACAAGAATCTGGTCGTGTGGTCGATCATCTTCCACCCCAACAATCCGCAGATCATGTATCTCGGCACGGCACCGACGGCGATCTTTCGTAGCGAGAACGGTGGTGATACCTGGAAGCGGCTGCCTATCCTCGACCCCACAGGCATGGTGAAAATGGGGTTTCCTTGCCGCATCATTCGCCTTGCCATCGACCCTAGCCGCCCCGAGGAAATCTATGCAGGACTGGAAGTGGGTGGTGTGATTCGCAGTCTTGATGGTGGCGACACCTGGGACGACTGTACCGTGGAGCTGCTCAAGTTCATGGAGAAAGATCATCTCAAGAGCCAGCTCATCAGCGACACGCAGGCGGAAGGCATGATGGACTCGCACGCCTTGAGCGTGAGCGCGGCACGACCGGGGACAGTGTTCCTGGCGACGCGGATGGGGATCTTTTCCAGCCCGGATAAAGGGCAGACCTGGCAGGAGTTGGAAATCTGGAAGCAATCGCCGTTCGCCTATGCGCGGGACATTCAAGTTGCGCCGGATAACCCGAATACGCTTTATGCCGCGCTCAGCGATGCCGCGCTGGGCAGAGCCGGGTCTATTTATCGCAGCCAAGATTTGGGACAGACTTGGAAGCGCTTCGATCATGGCTTGACGGTGCGGAGCACGATGATGACCGTCGCCCCTAGCCCGCGAGACGCCAAGGTCGTGTTTAGTGCGACTCGAAAAGGGCAAGTCTTCGGCACCACGGACGGCGGGGCCACGTGGGCGGAATGCCCACTGCCCGAAGCCCGGCAAGACGTGTACGCGCTGGCGTGCAGTTAAACTGCCTGAGGGACGAGGCACTGGCGGTACGCTGCCAGTGTTCCTCTCTCCGTTTCGCCTCTTGCGCTTTTCGCCCTTGGTTTCAATGTGTTACCCGCCGCACGAGCAGTTCGAGAAAATACAGCGCCATGGCCAACGGAATCAGGTACGGCAAAAGCGACTGCGGCTCTGGAGCGCTGGTTGGGTGTACGAGGGTAGCGACATCTGGGTTGAGGCTGCCACCAGTGGCAGCAGCGAGGGCTTCGAGGAGCGGCAAGTTGGCTTGTGGTTGTGGCTGCTCCGTTGCCGTCTGACGCTGCGGTAGGGTGTAGCCGAGGGGACCCATCTTCTCGCCCGCCGGCGTAGTGATTTCTATGCGATAATCTCCTGCTGCTGCCGTGGTGAGGATGCCCTGATAATGCCCAGGGGCCAGCCGGTTCAACAGCAGAGTGCTCTCGCGGTTCTCTGGATCGGTCATCTTCGCCGAAGCGCTGCGTCCCTCTTCGCTTGCTCCTGAAGAAAAGACATCGACGACAAGCCCGGCGTCGGTATGGCCAAGGGCGACCGAGAAATGCGTCTCTTGGCGTTTGATTTCTGTCATGCTCCAGCGCACGGCTTGCGCCCAGAAGGTGCTGAAACCTTCCCAACCCAGCCATGGCGCGGACCAGCGGCCGTTGGCGTCCGAGGTGAACGTGACCGCTTTCCCTTGCCCATACGTCCACGAAGCTAAGAGCGGCGGACGTTTGCCACCAGTTCGTAAGGTCACATCCGCACGTGCACCGCTTTTCAGCGTCGTCTCCACGTAACCCTTCACCGCTGGCATACCACTGGTCACGACGTTCTTGAGCAGAGGTGACGCCGAATTGGGAACTGGGACAAGGTCTTTTTCGACCATCGTTTTTTCTTCGTCGTTTTTCTCTTCGCTTTCGCTGAGGAGAATGTCTGGCAGACTCGAAGGATTGGTCGTGTGGTGAAACGCGCCGCCACCATACTCGGCGATGCGCGACAAGAGCCGCATGTTAGCTTCTTCGCCGAGGGCGATGGCCGACACTGTGATTTTCATCTCCCGGTGCAGCACGGTGACGAGGTCGAGATAGTCGCCGCCACTCCCGTCAGTAGCTCCATCCGTCAAAACGATGATTTGCTTGCGCGAAGCGGTGCGGCGTTCGAGTTGCTGTTGCGCCTCTTGCAACGCGGGCAGCAAAAAGGTGCCACCAGCGGCACTCAATCGGTTGAGCCGATAGTCGATATCCCCGCGAATCTGCCCGAGTGGTGAGAGGGGAATCAGCACGAGCGGCTCGCGGTCGAAACCGATAATGCCCAAAAAGTCGCTATCTTTGAGATTCCGTGCGACCGCACGCATACCTTCTTTGGCATAGAGGAGTTTGTTTTCCTTGCGCATACTGCCGGAAGTGTCGATGACGAGCACGAGCGCGGTATGCCGTTCAGGCTTCTGCGGCGGCACCAGCGACACCGGCAGAATCGGTTCGACGGCACTCCCGCGATAGCCACCTAGTCCCAAGCTTTCTTCACCGCCGATCATGAGTAGCCCGCCGCCGCGACGCACGTAGCCAGCAAGTCCATTCAGCAAGGCCGGCGGAAGTTTGCGCTGCGCGACGTTGTTCAGAACAACCGTACTAAACGATTCGGGCAGCGGGACTGCTGCTGGTCTAGTGTCCAGATCGACGGCGGTCACGTTCAGCCCACGAGCGCCGAGGGCTTGCTGCAAATAGCGATTATCCTGGGCACGGGCACTAAGGAGCAATACTTTCTCACGTGGAGCAATCGTCACCCAAGCCGCCGCTTGATTATCCTGCGCTGAAGTATCTGCACGCTGATTGTGGGTTGTGAAATTGGCACGAAGCGGAATCAAGCCTTCTCCGGTGAGTGCGAGTGATCGCGTGAACAGCGACACCTCCGGTGGCAAGGTGATCTCCTGCTGCCACAGGACTTTCTCGCCCTGCCGGACCGTGAGTTCGCCGGTTATCTGCGTGGGGTTGGTATTCTCCAGTACAACGGAAGCGAGGACGGCTTCCCCGCCTTCGGCAGTTTCCGGAACACTCAACTTCTGGAGCGCCACATTCGGGGCCGCGATCGCTGGAGGCGGCACGAACGGATACACCTTGAGAGACTTTTCTGTGAGGAGAGGAGAGATGGATGTGACATCCTCCACAGTTTCCCAACCGTCGCTCAGCAAGTAGACGTTGCGGTCGCGCATGGCGGCCAAGAGCGGATTGAAGGCATTGGCCAAATTCGTCGTATCGAGTTGCAACTCTGCTGGCGGTTCTGTCAGAAGCGCCTCCGCCTCGCTCCAGGTCGTGAGACGCGGCTGCCCGGCAAATACGACCGTAGGCGTCTCGCTGTGAGGTTGCAGCCTGCGGAGGATGGTGTCGTGCATCCATTGTCGCTGAGGTTGCGTCAGACTGTGCGAAAGATCGACGACCAGGGCTGGTGTCGAACTCGCACCGGGCGAAAGCGTATGGAGACCAGCAAGCGCCAGAACGATGAAAGTAAACACCGCAGAGTGCAGGAGTAAAGCAAGGAAAGAAAACACGCCGCGAAACGCCCGCCATTGTACAAGCCAGATGAGGGGACGGGCGGCCAGGAGGTAGAGAAAATCTGGACGGTCACAAGCCAACGACTCTAGCGGAGGAAGAGCAGCCATAGGGGATAATCAGAGTGAGCGAGGGAAAGCATACGCGCGAATGCAGGGAAAGGCGAGCATAGGCGATTGGTCAGTTTCTGCTGGCTTTAGAACCGCTGGCGGGCGGTGGTCGGGTTGGAGGTGGCGGAGCCTATCTTCCGGTGTCGTCAAAGCTATAAGAACTCGCCAAGCTCAGACTTTTGCCAGTCGGCGTTTCTTGCTCATCGGCAGCTTGCTCATCTGGATGACCAACCGCAACGCTTCATTGATTGCTCCGGCATCGTTCGCAAAGGCTTTGGCCACATCGGGGGCGAGCAGCACTAAATTTGTTCCAGCCTGACACCGTGTGGCATATTTCCCTCGTACACCCCCCTTCAGCAGTTGGCGGAGATCATACTCAGGACGTAACTCGTCATTCATTTCATCTGTTGATTTCTTCTTCATAGGCTTCTCGTTCTGTCGGCGTCAGTGGTCGTGCGCTAATGATCCGAGTCCGCTGGCTACGTTCCACCTGAGATACCATCAAGAGACGGTGACGCTGTGACCGGCCAACGATGATGTAGCGGTCCTCTTCCTCATGAGTGGTCGGGGTCGGGCACAGTGGTGCTGAGGGTATCGCCAAAGACCGTCGCGGCTTCGCGGAACGTGACCTTGTACCTGCGGATATTTTTCGCTTCCTTTTTCGGATCCCACTCAAATTCCATGCGGGAAGTGTAGCGAGTTTGTCGCCCTTTGCGAATCCAGGCATGAGCATTTGAAATTGGTCGGCGGGGGCATGACCCAGTCTATAGACCTCAAGCATCATTGATTAGCCCTCTAAGCCTTGAAGCTTGCTCTCGTAGTGCAGCAATTATCTCGTCTCCCTCATCCCAAAATTTCTTGAAAGAAACCCCTCCGTCGATATAGGTTTGATGTCGTTGATGGGTACGAATTCGCTTCAGTATTTCCCCAAGGCTCTGCGATAACCCGGTATTGTCTTCCGTAATCATACTTCTCCAGTGCAATACTTCCTCTGCGGCGCGATTCATGATGTACTTGCCGTCATCTGTGCTGTAAGGATCGCTGTCTCGTTCAGCTTCCCACTCTACTGCGAGTCTGCGCAAGAATGCTTCAAAGTCAGCACAGAACTTAGCAAGCATCTGAAGTTGCTCAGTGGCACTCACTGAGTCCGTTTCCAGGGGGAATTTCGTGGTTGGATTCTGCTTGAGTAGCTCAATCATCTGCCCAGCAAGATGGCGCTGAAGTAGCTCTCGAAATTCGGCAAGGGTTTCGTACTTGAAGTACAAACCTTTCTGCCCTAAACGTTCCTTGTAGCGGGTAAGGGCCTGGTACTGTTCAGCATCTAGGCTTTCCGGCACGACAAGAGCGGAAGAGAAGTAAAGGAGAACCGGCTTTCCTGCTTCGCGAAAATGTTCGATTTCTTCTGCGGTTCCTGATTCGGCAACACCTGTAGGCGTACCCAGTCTTGTCCAAAATGCTCCTATGACAAGATCACAAGATGCAACAAGCTGTTGGTTGATTACTTCTTGCGGTCGATTACCCATTTCAGGCCGGGAATGAGTCTCCCAAAGAACCGGCTCAATGATTGCCGAACTGCTCAACGAATGGACAGCATTCCAAGCCGCGATGACCTCCGGGATGATCTTTCGTTCGCAGGTACAGTCGCTAGGTGAAGCAACGAGCACTCTGAATATCGTTCCGGCCTGTGCCATTGGTTACTCCTATAACGCCCGACTTGAATTGGACGGCTGTGCTGTTCCTATTGTTAGTAACAGGTTGCTCTATCCGTCAAATGCCGAACTCACGGTCCCAAAAACTCCGCTTGGTTGAGTCATGCAGGTTGGGTTGCGACCCAGCTTATGGCGCTCCGTCACCTCTCTTTACCAAGCGCTTAGGTACACAAGATTGTCCCTCATCGCCTCAGCGGAAATGCGAGCAGCAATGTTCAACAGCCGACGCATCTGCTCGCCCAAGCTATATTTCTGCTGCTGGCCCAGAACAATGCCTGCGTGATGTTCGCCTTGTGTCAGCACCTCGTAGTGAAGACGCTGAAAATCGCCGACATTGAAAGAGTACAGCACGCACCCTTGGGAAGTGGCAAATTCTAGATGCTCGCTATCGGGCCATCTTATCATGCCTTGCTCAAGCGCCGAGGTGACATCAACGCCGGGTAGTGGTACAGTTTCGTTTTGTCTTGTAGGGGCACC
>SYOC01000340.1 GCA_005804965.1 Pseudomonadota bacterium | reverse complement strand
GCCATGGTGCAGCCGAAGGCTCAACGGTCCAAGCAGCAGCGCTGGATACGTTCGATCTACAAGTATTCGAGGAGTACGCGACTCGTCCCGATGATGCGCGCCGCGCCGTAACCGACCTCTGCGCAGCACTCGGCGTCGCAGGACCAACACCCATTGCAGACCTGGCCGACTTCTTATTCCACTTGCTGACAGGTTTCGGTCCCCTTGAGCGTCTTATCGAGTTCGTCTCCGGGCGTGCCATTCCCCTGCCGGAACTCCAGCGGCGCCTGTTCGGGGATGCGCCGAATGCAGATCGTGCCACAGCATCCCTTTTAGCGTTGGCGACGTTCGCGCGCCGGCAGCGCGATCAGCGTGTTTTGCTGCCAACGCGGCTGCATATGTTCTTCCGTGGCCTTCCAGGGTTATTTGCGTGCAGCAATCCCGACTGCGACCAAGCACGCGATAGCGACGGCTCTGTCGCCGGGCGGTTTTTCACGCAACTTCATGACCGATGCGGCTGCGGCGGGCGTGTCTTTGAGTTCTTGACTCACCGTGAATGCGGCACAGCCTTTCTTCGCGGCTATATGATCGGCCATCGCGGGGATTTTCTGTGGCACGTGCCTTCCGGACCGTTGCGTGAAGGCCATCAGACACCTCTAACGCCCGTCGAAATTTTGATTGATGGCACTCCCCATCCTGGCGCCGACGACTGCGTTGAAGCGTGGCTCGATGTCCAAAGCGGCCGCCTAGTTTACGACGATCCATCCCCCTCCCAAGGCTTCCGTAAGGTGCACCTGCCGACGCCACCCGCCGCGTGGCAGCCAGGTGGCCTTCGTTTTCGTGCATGCCCTGTGTGCACCAGCGACACGATACGTGGTGATCGCTCGACCATCATGGATCACTCCACCAAGGGCGAGGCGCCATTCGCCAATCTGGTCAAAACGCAGCTCGACGCGCAGCCGCCTGTAAAGGAGGAGACCCGGAGGTTTCCAAACGGCGGACGAAAAGTTCTGCTCTTCTCAGATGGCCGACAGAAGGCGGCACGCCTCGCTCGCGACATTCCACGCGAGGTCGAGCAAGATATCTTTCGCCAAGTCCTCGCCCTTGCGGCAAATCGTCTTACTTCAATTGGCCGGGAACCACGACCAACCACACCGCTGTACATTTCTACATTGACCGTACTACGTGATTTTAATCTGCCGATTTTCGACCGCAGCGATGCGCAGAGGATCGAGAATGATATTGAACGATTAGAAAATGATCACGCAAATGACGAGTTTGACGAGATTCTGCAAGAATTTTCAGTTGGTGATATTCCGGGCCGATATAAGGTCGCGCTGCTGAAACAACTCTGTGGTCGGTACTATTCGCTCACCGGCACGTCCGTTGGATATCTCCAGCCCTACAACCGCACGCTGGACCGTGTGCGCCGCCGTCTTGAGACCGACGCCCCATCGCTGACGCCGGAGGACGTAACTCAGCTTGCCGTTCTGTGGATTGCAGAACTTGCTGATCGGTATGCCCTTGACCGGGATATCCCCGACGGAGTTCGCTCACTTGCGGCCGGCTATTGGTCAAATAGCTGGGGAACTGACGGCCGCTTCGAGCGCACCCTGCGCGCGACTCTTCCCACCATCCTTCAGTTACCCTTAGTTTCTCTAGAGACTGTTGAAGCGGCCTTCATTGAAGGATTCGGCTTACGCGGCACCAATGGCAACGTCTTCCTTGATCCCAGCAAGGTATCTATCCACATCCATTTGCAGATGCCGTGGCATCAGTGTGGCGAATGCACAGCGCTGCTTCCAATTACATTGCGCGGCCGTTGCGGTGCGTGCGGCTCAAACGGCGTACAGGCCATTGACCCCACGACCAGTGAATATATCCGCGCACGCAAGGGCTTCTGGCGCGATCCAGTGGCCAGCGCGCTTGATCGCCGCATCCGGCTTCGTAGCATTCGTGTAGAAGAACATACTGCGCAACTCTCAAACCGTGACAACGCTCGCGTTCATGCGACAACCGAGCAATTTGAGCTACGCTTCAAGGACATTCAGCTTCACGACCGCGATAAGCCCATCGACGTGCTGAGCTGCACGACTACGATGGAAGTCGGCGTTGATATCGGCTCACTGGTCGCAGTCGGCCTCAGAAACGTTCCGCCACAACGCGAGAACTACCAGCAACGCGCAGGGCGCGCAGGCCGCCGAGGCTCTTCCGTATCATCCGTTCTGACCTATGCCCAAAATGGTCCCCACGACAGCTTTTACTACAACGACCCCGCACACATCGTAGCGGGGCCGCCAAGAAATCCGGACATCAAGGTCGATAACGAAAAGATCGCTCGACGTCACGTCACCTCGTTTCTGTTTCAGACCTTTTTCCACCGTTACATGGACGAGAACAACATTACGGTCGGCGACGCGTCATCCGCGCTGTTCCGCGCCCTTGGTAAGGCCAATGACTTCTTCTTTGGCGATGGACGTGCCGGCCCCACGTTCGATGCATTCCGTGCCTGGGTCGATCAAAACGTGATCGCGCACCAGGGGCCCGTCCGCGCGCAAATCGCCTCCTGGCTTCCAATAACACTTCGCACTGCCCCCCTCTCTCTTGACGCTTGGATCGAGCAAGTGGCGCGGGACCTCTTGGCGTCCTTAACGGCTATTCGCGACGAAATCCAGCCCACAGACACCGATGCTGCTGCCGATGACGAGGGTAGCGAGGCAGACCGTGAGGAAAGGAATGCCTTGGGCGACGAGGAACTGCTCGAGTTTCTTTTCGCGAAGGGCATGCTACCTAGCTACGCGTTTCCAACGGATCTAACGAGCTTCCTAGTGGAGCGTCTCGTCAGGTCGCAGCGAAGCCAGAACATGAAAATGGAAATAGTTGAACGCCCGCAACAAGCTATCGGAAAGGCCCTCAGCGAGTATGCGCCCGGCCGCTTGATCGTCATTAACAAAGAGACCTATCGGTCAGGGGGCGTCGTCGCCAACGTTCTTCCGACCGTTCAGGATCGCGCCACCCCTCTCTTTGCTGACACAACCAATCTGGTTCATTGCGACAATTGCAGCTTCGTGCGGGATTTGGATGAGGCAGACACAGGAGACCTCACCTGTCCAATTTGCCGCAACCAACTCCAATCAACGCGCATGGTCGTGCCGCAAGTATTTACGCCGCAGGATGCGCGGCCCTTGCCAGAAGATGATCGCGAGCAGGAAATAACTTACGCAACCAGCGCGCAGTTTCCCGTTCCTGTTGGCACAAGGGACCTGCCGGACTTAAACCGAATTAGCGAACATCTTTCATACGTGATCACACCTGATCGAAAGCTCGTCACAGTCAACAAAGGTCAACTGGATGACGACATCTATCAGGGTTTTTGGATTTGCCAGAGATGCGGTCGCGCCGAAACGGAAGAGCCTCAAGCCGGACCTCACCGCCGCCCCTACGACATCGAGTATTCTTACGGCCAGCCTCGGCCTTCACGCCAGTGTACCGGGGAGTTTCAGAATGTATTTCTGGGCCATGTATTCAGGACGGATTTGCTCTTGCTCCGCCTTAGCGTCGGGCCTCCCATCGTGCGAGATACCACGGACCCAGTATCGCTCCGGACTCTTGAGGACGCGCTATATTCCATAGCGGAGGCTCTGCGCCTTTCAGCTAGCCGCCATCCACAACTCGATTTAGATCCGTCAGAGTTTGGGGCCGGCTTCCGCATTGTTCCCATCGATGGTGAGGAACAACTTTTTCTAGACATCTATCTCTATGACACGCTTTCGGGCGGGGCGGGCTATGCGGAGCTGGCGGGGCGTCACCTTCGAGGAATTCTCGATAGCACGCTTGCTCTTCTCGAGAATTGCCCCGGCAATTGTGACCGTTCATGCGAAAGCTGCTTGCAGCACTATCACAACCAACACCTCAAAGAGCGTCTGGACCGAAAACTTGGTGCTGAGCTATTGCGGTATGCGCTTTCCGGTGAAGCGCCGACCGAAGCGGCCGCGCAAAACCAGATTCAAGCCCTCGCGGGCCTTCGGCGCCTTCTCGAACTGGATGGCTTTGCTTGTCAAGAAGGCGACTGCATCAACCACGTCAGTGTTCCACTGCTGGTAAGCAGGGGCGGACGGCAAGTCGGTATTGGCGTTCAGTCCGGTCTGTTGGACGAAAATTGGCGAGGCCATTCGATGGCCGCCCTTGCCATCGGCGCAAATCCGTCCGGGCGAATCCTGAATGGCTATGTGTTGAAGCGAAATTTACCAGACGAGCACCAACTCATCCGCGATATGTTTTGACACCACAGCCGCCATGATGTCGGAACTTCTACATTCAGGAATTGAATCGCAGCGTGGTCGGTCGTTGTTGGACTAACTAGTCAGTGAGCAAAACGAGTGCTACCGCAAGCGTTTCACAGCATCCCGAATGTGACTTGCATTGTAATGCGACAAGCCGCAATCAATTGCCAGTTTATAGAACTCCTCTGCTGCTTCGTGTCCTGGGAGGCGCGCCAGTCGCGCTTGCTGCCGGGCAAACTTTCCGAGGGGGACTACATCACTCGATGTAATCATTCCCCGGTCAGACAACTCCGCCGTAAAGGCCGCTATGACCTCTGCCGGGAGTTGAGCGCCGTACAAGAAATAGCGCAGGTATGGAAGAAAGTGCGGATGCTCAAAAATTTCCTTGCCGCGCGTACCGTTCCTCTCGAAATTGTCCTTGCGTGATCGTCCCCGGCCACCAGGGTAATAGTCCGGATCGAGAAAGAACTTGCGGCGGGTATCTGGTATCGCTTTTCTGTCGATCAGGGACGCCATCAGTTCGCTGACCGCCTGACCATTTTCAAGGGCATCGGGATACTCGCCCAGTGAGGATGCTTCGAGCTTGATGCGGACGAGGATCGCTTTTTCCTCCGTTGTCAGCTCTATAGGCCCCGGGTTCATTTTTAGCCGCCAGTCAGGCATAGCCGCGCCTTTCTGCGTCCAACACTATTTCAGCGCACACGTAATCGGGATGCCGCGAGGAAAACATGCGGTCAATGGCATCACGCCAGAGCAGGCCATTAACGATTGGGGTACAATCGTTCACAGGATAGTAGTGTCCGTCCGGTTCTGAGTGCCGATTGTCCATCAAGAGGACCCGCGTCGGGCTCAACGGGAACATCACCGTCGTTTCCGGGTCCTTGAATCCCCGGAAACGCAGGCTAGGGTGCAAGACGATCACGGGATTGTCCGTCGTGATGAATGTCGGTGTTTCCGAGAACTCAATGGCCCACCGCATTCCCATCATCATCTTCGCAAGCCACGCCGCAGCGCCCACTTCATGAAGCCACATCCGCTTGATTTCGTCTTCGTCTGCACTGCGGTAGGCGAGCCAGTCCGAGGAACCTAACTTGCGCACTATCCCGTTGATCTCGACTTCTTCCGGAAACTCCGAGAGCTGGGAATAAAATGCGACAAGCGACTTATGCAACTCGTGGGTCTCGGCGAGGCGCAACGGGTTGCGCAGATACATAACCGCCGTGAGCAGACCGATACCCTTTCTTATGGATGGGTCGCAGAGATCGACAAAGCCTGTACCTATTTCGGTCCAACCCTGAAGGCCGAACAGTTGCTCTAGTGAACTCAGCTTCTCTTCAAAGCTATAGTCGCGTCCCTTCGATCCGTGGTGCCGTCGCGGAGTTGGTAGG
>SYOC01000339.1 GCA_005804965.1 Pseudomonadota bacterium | reverse complement strand
CTGAGTACGTCGAGAAACCCTTGCGTCTCATTGTCGATCCAGTGCAAGTCCTCGAAGATGAGGACCAGTGGTTGATTGAGACTCTCGCGCAGGAACAGTTTTTTGAGGGCCTCGAATGTCCGTTTGCGGCGAATCTGCGGGTCCATCTGCGCCAACGGCGAGGGCTGTTCTTCAATGCCCAGCAAGGCGAACAGATAAGGCAGCGTGTCTTCCAAGCTCCGGTCTAAGGTGAGGACTTTACCTGTGACTTTCTCGCGCCGCTTGCGTTCGTCATCCTGGGCTTGAATGTCGAAGTAGCTCTTGAGCAACTCGATCACCGGCAAGTACGCCGTGGCCTTGCCGTGCGAGACCGAATACGCTTCCAGCACTAGACAGCCGCCGAGCGAGAGCAGCTTGAATTCATAGAACAACCGCGACTTGCCCAACCCCGGCTCGCCCATCGTGCCGACGATTTGCCCACGCCCGGCTTTGGCGTGCTCTAGTGCCCGCTGCAACTGCTCCATCTCACTCTGCCGTCCGACAAACCGCGTCAGCCCACGCCGCGCCGCCACTTGCAGCCGCGTGCGTAATGGTCCCGCGCCGAGCACTTCGTAGATATTGAGCGAGTCCGCCACACCTTTGATCTGCGTGGGACCCAAATCCTTGAAAGCAAAGTAGCCGTCGGTCAGACCATACGTGTAGGCCGAGACGACGATGGTGCCGGGCGTGGCGAGCTGTTCCATGCGGGCGGCCAAGTTCGTGGAGTGCCCGACGGGTACGTAATCGGCGTGCAGGGCGTCTTTCTGGATGGAGCGTACTACCACTTCTCCGGTGTTCAGTCCCACCCGCATCAGCAGGGGCGGATATCCCTTGGCTCGCAACCCATCGGAATAACGCCGCATGGCCTCTTGCATCCGTAGCGCGGCATAGATTGACCGCTGGGGATGATCTTCGTGGGCCAGCGGCGCACCGAACAGGGCGAAGCATCGCCCAGGGCTTGCGCCACATAGCCGTCATAGCTGTGTACGGCGTCCATCATCAGTTGGAGTGCGGGGTCAATAATCGCCCGCGCTTCTTCCGGGTCCAATCCTTCGATCAACGCGGTCGAGCCTTTGAGGTCGGCGAACAAGGCCGTGATGGTCTTGCGCTCATCTTCGGTCAGCGGGGTCGCGCGGATGCGCTCGGTGAGATGTGAGGGCGTGTAGGCAGCTGGGGGTTGGGTGTGAGGGATTGGGGGTTGGGGACTAACAACTGACAACTGCGAACTGACAACTGGCACCGCGCCGACCCACACCAACATCTTACCGTCTTTGTCGGCGGCGAGTTCTTGGACCTCGATCAATTCTTCCTTCAGTGCGTCGAGCTGTTCATCGCTAAGGTCGAACTCCAGCTTCAGCGTCCGATAGGAGAACCTTCCCTTGCGATGAAGAAGGTCACTTGCTTGCTCGATGATCTCGGAAAATTTCACGTTGCCTTCTTCCCCAGGCTCACACTGGGCCGCTGCGCAGAATCCCTTTGTGCTCCAGCGCCTGCACTTGCTCGGGTGTGTAGTCCAACCACTGCGTCAAAATCTCAGCGTTATGCTCACCCAGCGTCGGCGCTTGCAAATCAAGCGTCTGGGGGAACGCCGAAAACCGTAGGGCAAACCCCGGCACGTCGAGGTCGCCAAGAAAGCGATCATGCACAGTGCGGACGGTGCCGCGTTGGCGCAGGTGCGGATGCTGGCGGGCTTCTTCCACAGAGAGGATGGGTGCGACCGGCACGTGATTCGCTTTGAGCTTGGCAATTGCTTCGTCGTCGCTGGGCTGCGAACGGAACCAGCTTTCGATGGTTTCCACCAGTTCGTTGAGGTTTTTCATGCGGGCAGCATTGTCGGTAAAGCGTGGATCACGCGCCAAGCCCGGCTGCCCCATGGCTTCGCACAGTTTCGACCAATGCTGTTCGAGCGAGGAGATGATAATCATGTAGCGTTCGCGCCCTTTGAACACACCGCAGGGGGCCGCATACGCAGAATGTCCACCAGAGCGACTCAAAGAGACAGCTCCGTCACTCAGGCTGTACATTTGGAAACCAGCTTCGTGATAATGCGCGTAGGTATCGAGCAACGAAATGTCGAGATGTTGTCCCTTCCCCGTGCGTTCGCGATAGAGCAGTGCAGCACAGACCGCGCCCATCGCATGTGCCCCGGTGGACACATCCCCCATCGCCACCATAGGAAAGCGCGGCGGTCCACCCACTTCCCCTCCCATCGAGGTAATGCCAGAGTACGCTGCCCCCACCCAGTCGAAGCCAGGTTCGTGTGCTAACGGTCCGCTTTGCCCAAAGGCAGAAATCGAGCACATCACCAGACGCGGGTTGAGCTGGCTCACCACATCATAGCCAAGCCCCAAACGACCAATCACACCTGGGGCATAGTTCTCCACCAGTACATCGACCTTCTGGACGAGTCCTTTGAGGATCGCCAACCCTTCGGGGGTTTTTGCATTCAGACACAAATCTTTCTTGCCGCGATTGTGCTGGACGAAGTAGCCACTACGCCCCTTGACCACCAGCGGGGCGAGGCGTGTAGCATCACCGGCTGGTGCCAATTCCACCTTAATCACTTCGGCACCCATCTCCGCCATCATCAGCGTGCAGGTCGGCCCTGCGATGATTTGAGTGAAATCTAAAACTTTATACCCGTCGAGCACATGTTTGGGCTGAGTCATACTACCTCCTTTTGCATTTCCCTCGTGACACACCGGCAAACGTGGGACCAGGGGCAACCTGCCACGCGAAACAGCCCCTGTCCAGGCAGTGTCCGACGTGGCAGAATATGCGCATGTTTTGCGCATGTAAGACGACATCTCGCCCCTACAAAGACCACTAGGGATGTGGTAGCCTCCTCCCGTGATTGTTCGTGACATCATCATTATCGGTTCTGGTCCGGCAGGAACTTCGACTGCCTTACATCTCCTCAAAGCCGATCCCTCGCTCGCCGGGAATATGTTGCTACTCGATAAGGCCATTCACCCGCGCGAGAAAATCTGCGCTGGCGGGCTGATTCCTCATACCTTGGATTGTCTGAAAGAATTGGACATTCCCTTAACTATCCCGCATGTGCAAGTGGATCGTGCGTTGGTCCGCGTTCCCCCCAACCGAGAGGTTTTTTGCGAAGACGGAGGGATGTGTTCGATCATCCGCCGCGATGAGTTCGATTTTGCATTGGTCCAAACTGCTCGTGTACGTGGCGCAGAGATTCGCGAAGGGGAGAAAGTGCTGACCCTGGTCCACGAAGCCCGGGGTGTTCGCATTGAGACGGAAAACGACACCTATTTTGCGCGCGTCGTCGTTGGCGCTGATGGTTCAGGGAGCCGCGTCCGCCGCCAGTTGATCGGCCAAGATTCCATTCCGGTCGGCAAAGCTATTATGTGCGATGTCCCGGTGGCGGACACGAGTTGGTCAGGGTTTGCACAGCACCGCTACGACTTCAATTTCCTGCCAGTCCCCCAAGGACTCAAAGGCTATCTGTGGGAGTTTCCTTGCCTTATCAGCGGTGTGCCACATGTCAACGTCGGCATCTATTCACTAGGAGATGCACCACTCGGCAATGCCGAGTTGCAGCACCTACTCGCCCAGGAAATAGAAAGTCAATAGTCAAAAGTCAATAGTCAAAAGTTCCCAAGCCACGAATCCCGAGTCACGAGTCCCAAATTTCGCGCGTTTCCCATTCGTGGCTACACGCCAAAGCAACGGCTGGCGGCACCGCACGTCGTGCTCGTGGGCGATGCGGCCGGGGCCGAGCAGCTTATGGGGGAAGGCATTTCCTTCGCGTTGGAATACGGCAAGTTCGCGGCGGCTCAAATACAGAGCGCATTGCGTGCGCAACGGTTCGATTTTTCCGACTATACTGACGCGTTAGCGCGTTCCTGGTTGGGAAAGAAACTCACGCGCTTGCACCAGACGGCGCGGCTTTTTTATGGGCGCACTGCTCCGGTTTGCTTCGCTGTAGCAGCGCGTAGTCGCCGACTCCAATCCGTGGGGCTCAAATGGTACAACGGCGTCGAAGAGTGGCATCAACGTAGTGGATGGGAGGCGGTATGGGCGCTCCTACGCCCGTAGAAAGAAGAGGTGTGAGGTATGGCGGCAACGAAGAAGAAACCCAAAGCTCCGGTCAAAAAACCCTCGCGCTGGTGGCTGATTCCGAAAATCCTGATGCTCGTGGGCATTGGCGGGTTGGGCGGCGTGCTGGCTACGATCTTCGTCATGGGCAAAGAGCTGGATCGTATCAATTTCTTTCGCAACGAACGCAAACAAGTTTTTGAGCCAGCGAAACCTGAACAGCATACGCCGTCGTTGCCGCCCGAGGCATCCTCTCCACCCTCAGGAACTCCGAAGCAGAAGCAAGTCGCTGGGCAAGCTTCGTCAGCCGTAGCCCCGGCCAGCCCCGGCAAAGACGTGCAAACCGACAGCGAGAAAAAACCTCGCGTCAACGCTAGCCCTGCCCGCACGTCCGAGGACCTGTCGCAGGATGATCGGAGAAGACTCGAGGATATCCTCCGCACGCGCTAGATGAAGGAGAGGTGCATCGCTCCGCCAGACTTTCCAGGGGAGCGGGCAATCGCTATCATGCGCACTCTCTGAGCGAGGAGGACTTCGATCACGAGAATGAAGGAGGCTAGGTATGAAAATCTCCATGTTCCACCTCATGCCGTATCGGGATCTGCCAGATGATTTCGAGCAGCGTTATCACTCGGTCTGGGTTGACCCGCCGTGGAACGAACTCGGGAACGCGGAGAAAGTCGGCCAGTATTACAACTGGACACTAGACGAACTGATCTACGCGGCCAAATCGGGCATAGACGGTATCTGCGTCAACGAGCATCACCAAAATGCCTATGGTTTCATGCCCAACCCTAACCTCATGGGCTCCGTCCTCGCGCGTGCCACCAATGGTATGGACGTTGCGGTCGTGCAAATGGGCTCTACACTACCAACGACGAACCCGCCGACCCGTGTGGCGGAAGAATATGGCATGCTTGATTGCATCAGCGGCGGTCGCCTCGTGGCTGGAATGCCGTTGGGCACGGCTATGGATGCTACGCTCTGCGCTGGCATCACGCCGATCGAACAGCGCGAACGCTATTACGAAGCCCACGATCTGATCTTGAAAGCGTGGACGGCACCAGACATCTTCGCGTGGAACGGCAAATACTTTCAGTTGCCGATGGTCAATGTCTGGCCGCGCCCGATTCAGAAACCAACGCCTCCGGTCTGGGTGCCAGGACTTGGTAGCCTCAGCACCTGGGAGTTCGCGGCGCAGCACAACCATTGCTATTGTTTTCTGAACTACTATGGCCCAGTCGTCGGCAGGGGCGTCATGGACGGGTTCTGGCAGTTCATTGCCCAGCGCGGCATCGAACCCAACCCATTCCGTGCCGGATTCCTGCAATTAGTCGCCGTCGCAGAAACCGATGCCCTGGCCGAAAAGCTCTACGAGCAGCACATCCGTTACTTCTACAGCAAATCCTTGCACATCCCCGCTGAGTTCTTTTTCCCGCCTGGGCATCAAGACTACCGCAGTCTGGAAAACAGCATACGCAAAGGCTTGCTGAAGAGTACCTTCGAACAGCTTGAAGCTATTCCCAATTACAAGTTCAAAGACTTTGTTGATAAACAGCTCGTCATCGCGGGAAGCCCAGCTACGGTGCGCGACATGCTCCGCGACGCCGTGAAAAACTTGCGCGTTGGCAATTTGATGGTGCTACTGCACATTGGCTCAATGCCCCACGACTTGACGCTCAGGAACATTGACCTCTTTACTCGCGAGGTCATGCCTCACCTCAGCGACACCTGGGACGATAAGTGGGAGAACAAATGGTGGCCCGAGCGTTTGCGAGCGAAGCGGCAAGTCTCGCTCGCGGCCTTGTAAGGAGATACGGCATGGCAGTAGTACATGAGCGCACGCTCAGCGTGTGGGAAAACAAGATCAAACCGAAAGTGCAAGTTGCCGGCAGCGGCCCTCCCGTAGTCTTTTTGCATGGTGCCTACGGGTTGACGTGGGACCCATTTCTTGACGAACTGGCGAAGAGCTTCACCGTGTACGCGCCAGAACATCCCGGCACTACCTGGGGCGATCCCGACGGAATCAAGCCGCTAGATAATCTCTGGGACTTGGTGCTGTACTACGACGAGATCTTCGACCAGCTTGGACTCCACAACCCAGCGGTCGTTGGTCATTCGTTCGGTGGCATGGTCGCAGCAGAGATCGCAGCCTCCTACCCTCAACGAGTGAGTAAGTTAGTGCTGCTCTGTCCTATCGGCTTGTGGCGCGATGACACGCCAGTGAAAAACTGGATGGTCCTGCCCATGGACGAAGTCGTGAAGGCTGCGTTCCACGACCCCAACGGTCCGCTCGCGCAGCAGATGCTGACGTTACCGGAAGAGGAGACCGCGCAGCATGATATGCAGATTCGCTTAACGTGGGCCTTGGCCTGTACCGGGAAATTCATCTGGCCAATTCCCGACAAGGGTCTCAAGAAACGCATACATCGCATTCAATCTCCCACACTTTTAGTCTGGGGGAAAAGCGATAAGCTCGTGCCGCCCGTGTATGCACAGGAGTTTGCCAATCGCATTGCTGGGGCACGCATTGCCATGATCGACCACGCCGCCCACGTGCCCCAACTCGAACAGCTCGGGCAGGTCGCACCACTGGTGCGGGATTTTCTCGCCTCCTAAATCGGCGGGGCGGTTCGTGAACTGCCCCGATCCTTCACTTCCATGCAATTCCTCGACGACCTCCAACGTGCTGTTACCCTCTCCGCTCCACCTCAGCGCATCATCTGCCTTGTCCCCAGCATCACCGAAACCCTCTTCGCCCTGGGCGTTGGCGACCACGTCATTGGGGTAACGGACTACTGCACGCATCCGCCCGAGCGTGTCGCGTTACTGCCCAAACTCGGCGGCACCAAAGATCCGCATCGTGAAGCGATCCTGCGACTAGAGCCAGATCTCTTGATCCTCAACGACGAGGAAAACCGTCGCGAGGATTTCGCATGGTTCGTGGAGCATGGGCTTCCAGTCTATGTGACTGCGCCACGTACTGTCGCCGCTGGCATCACTATGATCGACAAGCTCGGCAGCGCCCTGAGCTGCCAATCCAGCAGCGAGCCGATGGTACACGCCATGCAGGCAGCCTACGCACGCTTGACCGCCGAGTTGGCGACGCAGCCACGACTGCGGGTCTTCTGCCCGATCTGGCGCAAGCCGTGGATGAGCTTCAATCACGACACTTACAGCGACGACATGCTATGGGCGACTGGCGGAGAGAACGTGTTGCGCAACAACACCGAGCGCTACTTTTCAATCATCCTCGAAGAAGTCGCGGCACTTTCCCCGCAGGTTGTGTTGCTGCCGAGCGAGCCTTATCCTTTCGAGACCAAGCATTTCATTCATTTGCAGCCGCTCGCCGATACTCCAGCAGGACGCAGCGGCCACTTCTATTGCATCGACGGCATGGCGCTGTGCTGGTACGGCCCGCGCATTCTTGATGGGCTGGAGCAACTTGCACAACTGTTCGCCTACGTGCGCGCGACCATCGACGACTAACTGAAGCCGCCCTTGTCCGTCCCTCAGGCGTTCTCTATCCTCGGAAACCACTGTGGCTATTCTCGACGACGCACTCAAACGAGTTCCTCCGCAAAGCCTCGACGCCGAAGAATCGGTGCTCGGTGGCGTCCTTTTGGACACACACGCCCTCGACCGCGTGGTGGAACTCATGCGCGAGGAAGACTTTTATCGCGAGTCGCACCGGAAAATCTTCCGGGCCATGATCGCTTTAAGCGAGCGCGGCGAACCCATCGACCTCATCACGCTCACCGATGTGCTGCGCAGCAAGGGAGAACTCCAAGAGATTGGCGGAGCCACCTATTTGGCCGAGCTGCAAGAAAAAATCCCGAGCGCTGCCAATATCGCCCATTACGCCAAGATCGTGCGGGAAAAAGCCATCTTGCGCGGCCTCATCAACGTCTGCCAAGAAATTGCCGGTCGCTGCTACAGTGGAGCAGACGAGATCGACCAGTTCCTCGACGAAGCCGAGCGCCTGATTTACGACGTGTCAGAAAAACGTGCGCGCCCAGCCTTCTCCAAGCTCGGCGACATGATTATGGACACCATCAAACTGGTCGAGCGGCTCTATGAAAAAAAGGAGCTGGTCACCGGCGTCGCCACCGGTTTTCTCGATCTTGATTCCAAGACCGCTGGACTGCAACCCTCCGACCTCGTCATCGTCGCGGCCCGCCCAAGCATGGGCAAAACGGCGTTCGTTCTGAATATCGCTCAATATGCCGCTCTCCACGCCAACGTGCCGGTGGCAATCTTCTCGCTAGAAATGTCGAAAGAGCAATTGGTCATGCGCATGTTGTGTTCCGAAGCGCGGGTCGATAATGCCAAAGTACGCACCGGCTATCTCGGCGACCGCGACTTCCCGCGCTTGGCGATGGCGGCGGGTCGGCTCTCCGATGCGCCGATCTATATTGATGACACACCGGGACAGAACGTGCTGGAGATGCGTGCCAAAGCCCGTCGCCTCAAACGCGAAGCCAATATCGGTCTCCTGATCATCGACTATCTCCAGCTCATGCGTGGCTTCGCTCAGGAAAATCGCACGCAAGAGTTGTCCGAAATCTCCCGTGGCCTCAAGTCACTCGCCAAAGAATTGAACATCCCAGTAATCGCGCTCTCACAGCTCAATCGCCAAGTCGAACTGCGCGCCGACAAACGGCCGATCATGTCGGATATTAGGGAATGCGTGACTGGAGATACACTGGTAATGCTCGCAGATGGCCGCCGTGTTCCCATTCGCTCGCTCGTCGATGCTACGCCTGAAGTGTTGGCAGTCACCCCGGAAGGACAGGTCACGTCAGCACGAAATGATCGAGTATGGCGAGTAGGCATCCGACCTGTTTTTGCAGTGCAACTGGCCAGCGGCCGCAGCATTCGCGCAACAGGTCGCCATCGGCTGCTTGGAGCTGAAGGCTGGCAGCAAATCGACACATTGCGAATAGGGGACCGTGTCGCTTTAGTACGTCATATCCCTGAACCAAAGGACGCGGACACCTGGTCAGAGGCAAGACTGGTTTTGCTTGCCCACCTCATTGGAGACGGCAGTTATCTGAATCACCAGCCCCTTCGCTACACGACCAGTTCAGAGGAGAATAGCACCATCGTCGCAGATGCGGCACGGAACGAATTTGGCGTGCAAGTCACCCGCCACCCTGGCCCCTACCAAGCAAGCTGGCACCAATTGGTCTTTAGCGGCAATGGTAATCGTTGGCATCCAGCAGGCATGAACAAATGGCTACGCGACCTCGGGATCTTCAATCAGCATTCGCACGAAAAACGAGTGCCAGAAGCAATCTTCCGTTTAGACAACGACCAAATCGCCCTGTTTCTGCGCCACCTCTGGGCAACGGATGGGACGATCTATACACGTTCGGCAGAAAGTTCGCGCACGGGGCATTCGATCATGTACAGTACGAACAGCTCCGTTTTGATGAAAGATGTCCTCGCACTTCTTCTCCGATGCGGCATTGTTGCGCGTGTCTATACAGTGCAAAAAGGCGCCTATCGCCCCAATTTCCTGGTCACCATCACTGGCGTTGAAGCACAACGAGAATTTCTGAAGACCATCGGAGCGTTCGGCCCGCGAGTTCCTCAAGCAGGGAAACTCTCAGAGACGCTTCTTACTATGGCCGCTGATACCAACGTAGATACGCTTCCGCAAGAATGGTTCGCACGAGTGAAACAGCTTATGGCAGCGCACGGAGTAACGCACCGAGCAATGGCGGCGATGCGCGGCACCGCCTATGGAGGCTCAGCACATTTCCGCTTCGCCCCTTCGCGTAAGCTCTTGGCGGAATACGCTGACATCCTCGCCGATAAGGCTCTGAGAATTCAAGCGACCAACGATCTCTTCTGGGATCGTGTTGTCGCAATAGAGCCGCAAGGCGAAGAAGAAGTCTTCGATCTTACCGTTCCAGGGCCCGCATCATGGCTTGCAGACGGCATCGTCAGTCATAATTCGGGATCGATCGAACAAGATGCAGATGTCATCATGTTTATCTATCGTGACGAGGTCTATAAACAAGATTCACAAGATGAAGGAGTCGCGGAGATCATCATCGGCAAGCAACGCAACGGCCCCACTGGCACGATCCGCCTGACCTTCCGCCGCGAGTACACCCGCTTCGAGAATTTCATCGACAATAATTCTTCCCCACGAGACATACCCGAGGAAGGCTAGAGTTTATCTTCAGCAACAGGCTAAGGAGAGAGACACATGAATCTGCAAGAGACCATCGAGTTGTTGTGGCAGTCCGCACAAAAATGGGAGTCACCAGCGGCAGCGCTACAGAAGACCCTCACGTTTCCCGACGCCTATCAGGTGCAGCTTGGCGTCCTCACGCGCTGGCAAGCTGCCGGCGAGAAACTTGGAGGGTGGAAAATAGGAGCATCGGCTGAAGGCGCACGCAAAGCGCTGGGGCTTGAGGCACCGATCAGCGGCTACCTGCTCGCCAGCCGCCACTTCTCCAGCGGCCAGGCTTTCACGCATGCGGCGTTATGTCGTCCCGTCATCGAGTCTGAGCTGTGCTTTACTATCGGTAAGCGCCTCGCTGGTCCCAACGTCACCCGGACACAAGTGCTCGACGCAGTCGCCGCAGTGGCACCGGCATTTGAGGTCGTCGATATGCGCCTTGATCTGCGCTCAGATATGCCGCTGGGCATTGCCGACGCTGTCGCGCAGTGGGGATACGTTACCGGCACAGCCTTGTCGCCCTATCCTTCGACCCTCGATCTTGGACAGGTTACGGTCGAGATGAAACGCAATGGCGAAACCGTCGAGCACGTTATCGGCAAAGACGCTATCGACAATCAGCTCGACTCCATTGCTTGGCTCGCCAATCACCTCGCGACCTATGGCATGGCCCTCGAAGAAGGGCAACGCATCATGAGCGGGTCATTCACCAAGCCCGCGCCCATCGCCCAGGGCGACCGCTGGGAATCGGTGTTTTCAGGTGTCGGTGCGGTGTCGGCGGCGTTTGTGTGACAGGGCAGCTACCGTTCCCCTTTCCATGCTCCGCAGGCTGGGATGAAGTCACACCGACTCCTCGCAAAAAAGGAAAGGGGCATTCTCTCTTTTTTACGCTTGCCCGCACGAGAGCGGCTTGGATGAGCTATGAAACAGCCGACCAAACCTTTTGCTCTGTGTCTGGATAACACCGACTATGAAGCCTCATTAGTGCGCGGAAAGGTCTATCGGCTCCTGCCCGATGCAAGAGCCGCCAAGGATGATTTCGTTCGCATCGTTGATGAGAGCGGGGAAGATTACCTCTACCACAAGAGTCACTTCGTCTTTGTGGACTTTCCCAGTACGGTGAAGAAGAGAATCCTTGCGCTAGAAGGCGCCACTTAACCTGACCCTCTGCTTCATCGCAGCCCCTTCCCCCGGGGGAAGTGTTAGCGCCGCTCCCCGCCTTGCAGCTTGAAATTATCCCACGTCACCGTCGTCTCCG
>SYOC01000338.1 GCA_005804965.1 Pseudomonadota bacterium | reverse complement strand
CTCCAGATTCTGATCGGTTGTGACAAACACCTCGAATCCTGCCTCTTTGATGAGAGCAAGCAACGCTCCGTTCTTTTTCCCTGCCCAGCCCATTTCAGGCACAGTCCGCACATCGTGCCCAGCCAGCTCTCGTCGCAGTGGCCGTGGGACGCATTCGTCAAGCAGCACGCGCATGAGTGAGCAATATTTCCTTGGCGAGTGCGAGAGCCGCCACGGCTTGTTCTCGGGTCACTGTGGGGAAGTGGTCAAGGAACTCATCGAGCGAGGAGCCTTCCGCGAGATAATCAAGCAACGTCTGGACTGGTATGCGAGTGCCAATAAACACGGGCGTACCGCCTAACGTTTCGGGGTCACTATGGATAATCTGTCGGCTCGTGGACATACAACTTCTCCAACGGTGTTTCGGAGTACCTCACTCTTGTGTCAGTGTCGAACGCCCCCGCGCACCGCGAGCGGCCAGAATGTGTCCTGTCAGGTTCAGCAGAACCGCACCGTGTCCGCGATGCGGTGGCGCGGACGGTTAGGCCACAATGGTCTGAATCTCGGTTGGGAACTTGTTGAGCGTTAATTCTTTGAGATGCACTTTCTTACTTGCGTTGTCGATGTCAATCCCGACTAGGTTTCCGCTGGCATCGTAATCCAGGACGATTCCCTCGGAAATTTCCTGGCTGTCTACGCTTGGTTGCTCAGAGAGGTCGATGTAGAGAGAGTCTGTATCCGCGTAGTAGGTCAGCTTCATGGTTTGAACCTCCGGTCCGGAAAGGCGTTGTGAATTGTTTCTTTGTCTTCAAGCGTGATGACGCGCAAGATGCGATTATTAAATTCAGGAACCGCCCCCCAAAAGCGAAACCGATTCTTCTCTTGAGGTTCGCTCCGAATGGGGTTGTCGAGCACGTGAATGCACCACTCCTTTTTCAGATAGGGACGTTTGCGTAAGACCTCGTTCTCGAAGTAGTCGGTGAACTTGTACGTTTTCACCTCAGGAAACTTAGCGATTCCTAGCTAGCTTGGGAAGGTGTGGCCGAACGTCAGCGCTGAGCTGCGGCGCGTCCGCGTCAGGTGCGAGCCGACGGCTCCAGCGCGTTGTAGGGCCGTGTATCGTACCTCGGCCCTACGCTTGGCAAGCTTCTTCGGCTCTCGGGGAGAGGCGAACGAGACGACACGAACAACCGTTGATCACTTCTTTCCTCTCTTCGTTTTTCGCTTGACGTAAGACGATAGGCAGCATGAGCCGGGAGAGGTTGAGGAAGACGCCTCATCCGACCGTCTCTGGCTTTGGCAGGGCGCTGATTGCATTCCACACGAACTCAAAGTCCTGGCGTCGTGACCGAAGCTTAGCTGTTCCGGATCAACTCTCTCACAATCGTTGGCGAGAGGACGATGATCAGGGCAGCGATCACGGCGAGTACCCACCAAAGCCTTTTGCCTAACGTAGATCCGATCGAAATCCCAAGGAGAGCGAGAATCGAAACGCCCATCCAGTTCATCTCTTCCGCCTGACCAGCGATACCAAGGCCGATAACAAGCCCACTGAGCGCACCCACG
The DNA here is from genome assembly GCA_005804965.1 of Pseudomonadota bacterium. Classification (GTDB taxonomy): domain Bacteria; phylum Desulfobacterota; class Binatia; order Bin18; family Bin18; genus SYOC01. Next base: position 4,711 of record SYOC01000338.1, on the reverse strand, counting down.
CCCTGAAAGAACCCGCGCACCTTGTCATCTTTGTTGGCGATGAAGTGTCCAAGCAACGACCCCGCAATCAAGCCGACGATCACGCCCAGGAACACTGCTCCGGCCGGTTCCATGTCGAGCGAGGGATGCTGTAAGTAGAAAATGCCCCCACCACTGAAGGCACCTGCCCATGCACCTCGGATTACCGCCGGGTGTTCGTTCGCCTGCCCATTGCCCATCGTCACTCCCCCTTTCGTCGGCCTAACGCCCCGCCTCAGCCGCCCGCGCCCAGACGCGACCTTTCCCAGTTGGACGGAACCGCCACCGGGCGCGGGTCGGCCTGGAGGCGAGAGTTAGGCCGCCTTCGCCATTGCCTTCCAATATGCCTTCAGCACCTCATTCATACGTGTCTGCCAGCCACTCCCCTGGGCACGGAACCAGGCCAGTACTTCGGCATCCACCCGCAACGCTATTTGCTCCTTCCGCACCGGCAGCGGCAAGCCGCGATGGGCTACCGCATTCGCCCAATCCTCCGGTGAGGTGCGGGGCGCATCCTTCGTAAACCGGATCGCCGCATCCGACAGGGCCTTGAGCTTTGCCCAGTCCGTTTTGCCTTTAGCGCTTCGCGTGACGCGTGCGCCATGCTTGGTATTCATGCTTTTCCGCCTTTCGGGCCGAGATTAAATGGGTCTTCTCACCCTCGTCGTCCTGTGGTGTCCACACGACGAACAAGGGTATGCCGTTGAACACCCCGACGCTTTGGTAGCGTTCCTCGCCATAGGCTTCTCGCGTATCCTCGCGGGTGAGCAGGTCGCCATCGAAGAACCCTTCTAGATCGGCAAAGTCGATACCATGATCCTTCAGATTCGTCCGACGCTTACGCTCGTCCCAAGTGTTCATGCGGGAGAGTGTATATGCGCGAAGCATATGCGGCAAGGGACGAATGGCCTAACGCCCTCTATATGGACTCCCCCGGTGGTGCAAGCATGGTTGAGGCAATGGGTAACGGGGAGGGGACTGCGTCCCTATATTCGGCCTGTGGGTGAGCATCGGTGCTCTGGCCCTGATGGGCAGGCGTGCACTCGGGCACCATCCGCGCAGCGGTCTCGGTGTGGACCTGGGGCGTTATCGGGTTCCCCGAGTGACGGTCTCTCCCGTTTGTCATCACGTCTCTTTCCTCGCAGCCAGTGGTGAGTTCTACACTCGCGTTCGTGGTCTTCCCTCTGCTCTCTCATGGGGCCTGTTTAAGCCGCCACCTGATACGCTTCCCCTCGGGCCAGCAAGGCCCACAGAATCCGGGCGTGCTTAGCGGCCAGGGCGACCGCTGCAATATTATGCCCCCGCCGTTGCCGTACCGCCTCCACCCAGCGACTTTTGCGGTCCGTGCGTGTGGCGCTCGACTGCAACACCGCCCGGGCTCCGTGAATCAAGAGGGTCCGCAGATAGACGTTGCCCTGTTTGGTGATCCGTCCTAACACCGTCTTGCCGCCCGTCGAGTGTTGTTTGGGCACGAGGCCTAACCAGGCGGCGAATTGGCGGCCGTGCGCAAACGCGTGGCCTTCACCCACTGTGGCCACAATGGCGGTGGCGGTCATCGGGCCCACGCCCTCGACTTGCATTAACCGGCGCACCGCTTCGTTCTGCGTGGCCCGCTGCTCCAGGCGGTGATCGTAGTCGGTCACCCGGCGGTCCAACTCCAGTAGCCGCTCCCGCAGTTCGCCCACCACTTCCCGCACCAGCGTGGGCAAGGTCTCCGCTGCCAGCAGATCGGGCAACTCGCGCCGTAACCGTTGAATCCCTTGAGCGATGACGATGCCGTACTCCATCAGGAGTCCCCGGATCTGATTGGCCAGCGCCGTGCGCTCGGTGACTAACAGTGCCCGGGCGCGAGGCACGGTCAACACGGCTTGCTGCGCCTCGCTCTTGACCGGCACGAAGCGGGTGCGGGGCCGCGACACCGCCTCACCGAGGGCTTCGGCGTCGTTGGCGTCATTCTTCTGGCCTGTGCGATAGGGGGTGATCATCGCCGCCGCCATCAGGCGCACGTCATGCCCCAGCTTCTGTAACTCTCGCGCCCAGTAGTGCGCCCCGCCACAGGCTTCCAGTCCGATGAGACACGGCGGAAGCTGGGCAAAATACGTCAGCACTTTGCTGCGGCTCAGTTGCTTACGGAGCACGCCTTTGCCGTGCTTGTCCACGCCGTGCACCTGAAAACTGTTCTTCGCGATATCGAGACCGATCTGTACTGCGTGCATGGTGGTATCCCCCTTTATCTGTGACATGGGTTTCTCCTTCTCTCTTGTCACACTAGCTTCCCCAGGGGGAGTCCATCTCATCCGCGCACCGCGAGCGGCCACACGCGGCCTTTCAGATTTTCCACAGACCCACCGTGGCCGCGATGCGGTGGCGCGAATGGTTAAACTTCTCTTCTCCCTCACGAGAAGAACTGCTCATAATCATCGTGGTTCCCAATCCAAAACCACGTGACCGTGTCCCCCTCAAGAACGCCCACCGCACGATATCCCCGTGTGATACGTACAGCCCAAATGCTCTCGTCCTGGTTGATACACTTGAAACGTAAGGAGGGATGAAACGGATTCTCTGCCCAAAGTCGATACGCTTTCTTTGCGCTCCGTTTGAGATCTTCGTCTAGCAGCCCGTACGCCGTCCAAAACGAGGGGAGAGTAGCTGAGTTCATAGCTGATCATGGTCGAGCGGTTTTGCCTGTCCGGCAGCAATCTCCTGTTTGGCGCGTCGTGCGGCGGCGACAAGTTGACCTTGCGTTTTTTTGAAGGTGGCGTCCCACTGTACTTCATCGCGGAGATCTTCGATGTACTCTCGGAGGTGATCCGCCACGCGATCTTGTACCGGATCGGGCAACGACTCCATCATTTTGACGACGGTAGCAATGACAGCAGAGGACATGAGTGCACTCTCCTTATAATCTCTCTTCCTAAGCTTTGGTGATAGCTCTGAATATTTTTGTTTTCAAGCTCTCGCATCCGTGTAGTGAGGCTCGATGGAAGGGTTAGGCATCACGCCAAAGACCACGCCTGAGAGTCTAGAGAGTAGCCTCTAGCAGTTTGATTTCTTCTTCTAGGCTGGGCAGGTCAGTGACGTAGGTCATGGACTTTGTCCCAGGAAGAATCCAAAGGGACTCTGGTAGCGCTACTTCTACCGCGGGAGTCCGTTGCTCAATCATTGCGCGCTTCGTTTGCATGTAAGAGGTCAACTTTGGTATAGCTTCACCTCGCAACCACTGAAGCTTCATTCTTAATAGACTTGGAAGATCAGCTACAACGCGAGCGATGTCTGCGTCAGTAATTCTCTCGCCCTGACGTTTCAGGACATTAAGCGACTCGGCCAAGAGTTCCCCATTTGCACGAAACGCGAGCACCTGCAGGAAAACGCCTTTTCGAAGTCCCCGATATCGCACTTCCTCGGCCGTGAGTCCGGGAAAGTTCTCCAAGAATGCCGTCTTGTCGCCGACGTCTGAGCTAAACGAAAGTGCCCTGGCGATGGAACGTGTGGCGGCGCTCTTTGTGGCATCGCTTAGGGTCTCCCGGTTTGATGCAGTGTTGGTAGGTGTCGCTGCGGAAGGTGGAAATAGCTTGTCCCAGTTGGTGATGGCCGTAGTTCCCCAGCCACCAACTGCTGCTATCACTGCTGTGACTATTGCTACCTTACTTGTGCTGCTTTCAGGCTGAGACATCGAGGAAACTCCATCTGGATAGTGGCTTAGCGTCGCCGGTAAAGAGTCTGGGTCCTGACACATACTCTCGCCAGTCGAGGTAGTGGCAGCGGTCACTGTGATGCCTAACGCTATGCTCACCGCCGCCTGCCCGAGCCGTGACGTGTCAGATTCGGACAAACCGCAACCGGGCAGGCGTGCGCGTGGAGCAACAAGTTAGATGCGTCGTTCCCTCTAGGCCCTGCCACTTTAGCTTTGCTCGTACGCCTTCAGGAACTCATCTCGCGGAATCCCAGCTTGCGTGCAGATGGTGCGTAAAGTTGAACTCTTGAGGTGGGGGTGAGTGGGCAGCGTAAGCGGGGTCTGTGTCCCATCCGGATTGTCTCTCGCCATGGCGATATGTTCTCGCTCTCGCACCACTCGAAAGCCCAGCAGCCCCAACGCCTTTACGACCTTGCTCTTTGGTGCATCAACTGGAAATTTTGCCACTAAGGAGCCGCTCCGGCTTCGGCAATAAAGGCTTCCAACACGGGCGACTCTTCCTCTAAGACTTCCGTTCCGAACGTTTCAATGTGAAAGCGGATGGCCGACTTTACATCCGTAAGCGCCTCTTCATACGTGTCCCCTTCACCCACCACAACCCCTTTCAGGCCAAGCGGGTACGCCACATAGCCATCGGCATGTTTCTCGATGATGATTTTGATGGATTTCATTTTTCCAACTCGCTCCTAGAAAGGCGATATTACCATAAGGAAGTGATGGTATCTAACTAGTGATAGACCGCGTATATAGGTTCCTGCCAATAGCAATAGGTTGGCAAATATAGCAACATGTTCCTAGATGTAGCAACCAGAACATTCCTTGATGTGGTAACATGTCTGTTCCTAAATGTAGCAACCTGAGGCTTCCCTACGTTCCTAAATATGAACTGGTTGCAAGTTGTACGAACCGGACAAAGTGCTGTAAAGAGAAGAGGTTGAGTGATTATTCTCAGAAGCATCCTCGGAGACAATGCCATGCCACGTTCGCCATTTGCTACGG
>SYOC01000337.1 GCA_005804965.1 Pseudomonadota bacterium | reverse complement strand
CAGAGACTGTGTCGTCAAGAAAATTGGTTACATAGGCCGTACTACTGGTAGGATTCACGGCAATTCCGCGTGGCTCTGTTCCAACAGAGATGGTGGTGATTTTTGCTTGGTTAGTCGCCGTATTAATGACAGAAACGGAGTCGTCGAAGAAATTGGTCACAAACAAGCGCGGACCTCCGGTGCAGCTTGTTGTATCCAGCATGCAAGATGAGGTGCACTTGAGCTTTTTTGTGGAAGTCTCAGTATTGAATCCCAGACTTTGGCAAGTCTGGCCGTCGAGCGCGGGGCCGTCACATTCCTCTACCGGCTCCACAAGACCATTCCCGCAGTCGCCCTGCACGACAAAGCATTGGCAGCTCCGTTCCCACTTATAGCGAAGGGAGACCTCTTTGACTTGTTGCGTCGCCTTCTCCCGAACTTTCACGAAATCAAGGACGAGCAAGAGCCCCGAAATCGTGACCTGCGCCTGGGAGAGATCGAATCGGTCGAGAAACTCGAAGCCGCCAGGCTTGACCGCTACGACTTCGTGGCTTTGCTTCTTTTCAGCACCGGTATTATCTCGTACGCGTATCTCTATATTGTGGGGGGCACTGCTTAAAGTATTCACATTAAATACTGAACCGAAGCCGCTCTGAAGCGCGAGGTTGCTTTGGCCCGGGAAATTAGCGGCAACGTCTTTTCGTTCTTGACAGCAAGGAAGGCGTTTGTACTCCCCCCCATCGACACTGAATTCGACGATCGGAGGATAGATTGCTCCTACATTCGGGGAAAACGTCCAGCCAGAAAGTACGCCCACACCGCTCGCCGCACGACCCGCTGGCGGGTTCTCGAAGGCCAATTGGATGTCGGTCGCGATTTCTCCGGTCTGTTCAGGATCAAGAAGCGTGAAAGCCGATTGTGTATCGGCGGAATCCTGGGCAATCAAGGAGTCGGCTAGTACAGGCAGCCCAGTCTCTCGGCTGTTCACCACAGTCAGCGTTTGCGAGTTCTGTCGCCATGCCAGACGGAGCGTGACCTCCCGATCTTCCAGTGAGGCTTTATCAACGGCGTAGGCCCCAGAAATTTCGATTTCGTTGTTATCAATGGTTGCATTAGCAAAAGCAAGATCTAAGCGCGTCAAAAACTCGAACCCTCCAGGTTTGACGACCGAAATCTGGTGGCTTCGCAGGGTTTCACTCGTACCGTCATAGCCCCTGATGACGATAGTGTGATTGCCTTCGGAAAGAATATTAAAGTTGAAGACCTGGCCAAAGCCGCTGTTAAACCCGAACGGTCCGTAGACGTTGGCTACATCTTGCCGCTCGCCGCAGCAGGGCACTATAGAGGGAAGACCATTATCGACTTCTACCGTCACTGTCACCGCCGCACCGGTAGTCGAAAAAGCCCATCCGGAGATAGAGCCGATACCACTGACCTTTTGCCCATGAGCAGGCACTTCAAAGGTCATCTCGATTGCCGCAAGACTTGAACTCGCAGTCAGTAAGACGAGCAACAAGGGAAGGAGAGTGAATGATGGTAAATGGCGTCGTTTCTGAAACATACGTATCATGGTCTCTAGCCTGGAGGAAATTTTTACGCCCATCAGCGTTGCTTTCCCAGCGCGCCCCTCGGGAAGTATGTCATGGGGGGATTACCATTGCCGAAGGGTGCCTCTCTATCTTCCTCAGTGAATGCTTCCGCAATTACTTTAACGTTTCCCGCCCGGGGGTGCCTCAGGAGCTTGATGCTCGATCTTCATCTTGCCGTCGCTCCCTTGGGTTGCCACCAACGGACTCTGAAAGCGTCCTTGCAGATTAATCATAGTACCGCCGCCGGACACGGGGCTCGGCTCAGCTACCAGCCCTTCGCTCGAAGTGCTTGTCGCCACATCGCCAGCTTGCATTTCAGACTGGGGTGGCTCTTGAGCGGGCGGCTCGACCACTTCTCCGGTTTGGGGATCAACGTAAACCTTCATACCGGCAGTAGGCTGGGCCACCGTCCCCTGCGCAGCAGCTCGCTGCTCTTTCAACAGGGTCTTTTTCATGTCACATGCCAAAACGGCAGGGACGCGAACCACAGCAAGAATCCCTAAAATGGAGGCAGCGGTTCGACCGACCGACCACGCTTTTTCTGTAAGCTCGAATCTTTTCATGAGACGATCTCCTTTCCGTTTTGTTGACTTAGCAAATGGCCAAGGTGTGTAAAGAAGCTGCGTAGCGTCACGGAACGAGAGCCACACCGAAGGGACCAGTGCCGACTTCGATGGCATCAGTACTAGCGCTGTGCGTCAGCGTGCTGACAACCTGCACGAGATTGCCCCCGCCATCCTCCCCAAAGAGCGCAATATAAAGTCGCTTGCCATTCGGCGTCACGACCATACCAAGCGGACGCTCTGCGGTGAGAATTCCGTTGAGGACTGCTTTAGTTATAGGATTGAGCACGGAAATCTGATCGAAGTTGGCGATATACACTTTGCCGCCGTCTGGAGAAAAGGCCACTTTGGTGGGGAAGCCTAATCCTATCGGCCCTCCGAGCACCGTGTTGCTCGTGGTGTCAATGGCGAATAGCGTGCCCACTGGATCGTCGAGACGATTGGCAACGTAGGCAAGATGCGCGTCGGCAAGCGGCGAAATCGCGATGCCATCTGGGCCTTCTCCCACCAGAATAGTCTCGATCACCATGCCGGTTTGGGTGTTAATAACCGAGACTGAGTTATCAAGAAAATTGGTCACGTACGCTCGTGTACCATCGGGGATGAGGGCGATATCCTGAGGTGCCGTACCGACGGCAATTTCCCCGACAACACTCTGCGTTTGCGCATTAATGACCGACACCGAGTCGGAGAAATCATTGGCGACATAGACGGTGTTCCCGTCTGGAGAAACCACAAGGCTTTGCGGGCCTCTATTCGCACCCAAAGGAATAGTGCCGGTGACTTGTCCCAGCGCTGTATCAATCACAGAGACCGTGTTGCTGCGGAAATTCGCTACGTACGCCGTAGGGCTGGTCGGATTCACGGCAATCCCATGCGGCTCTTCTCCCACGAGAATCGTAGCGGTGACTTGGTTGGTAGCGGTATTAATAACGGAAACAGAATCACTTGCAGAATTGGTCACGAGCAAGCGTGGGCCGCCAGTGCAGGCGGTCGTGTCAAGCATGCAGGCCGGAGTGCATTGCAGCTGTTGCTCCGGGGCCTCCATGTCAAATCCGAGACTTTGACAGGTCTGGCTCGCCAACGAGTCACCGTCACATTCTTCCTGCGGTTCCACGCTGCCATTCCCACAGTCGCCCTGCAAGACAAAGCATTGACAGCTCGGCTCCCAATTGTAGCGAAGGAACACTTCCTGCATTTCCTGCGTTGCCTTATCTCGGATCTTAACGGCATTAAGGAGCAGCGAGCGCCCAGAAATGTGCGCCTCGGCAGTGGAAAGATCGAACTGATCGAGAAACTCGAACCCGCCAGGTTTGACCACAATGACCTCGTGGGTTTGGCTTTTTTCGGCTCCGGTACCGTCTCGCATGCGCACTTCGATAGCATGGCTGTCGCTGCTTTGCGTGTTGAAGTTGAAGATGGACCCAAATCCGCTGAGGAGGGCAAGGGCTTCCTGGCCAGGGTAGGCATTGGCAACATCCTGTCGTTCCTGGCAACAGGGCAGGCGTTTATATGCGCCGCCATCAATGCGGAATTCGATAGTCGGAGGGTACGTCGCCCCAACATTCGGAGAAAACGCCCAGCCGGAAAGTATGCCGACACCACTGGCAGCGAGCTGCGTGGGTGGATTCTCGAAAGACAACTGGATTTCAGTCGCAGTTTCGCTAGCAAGCCCGGGAGTCGAGGCGGTCACTGAGGCTTGTGCGCCGCCTAAGTCCGTTGCCGACGCAGCACTTTGTAGCGCGGACGACCCATTATTCTCGCTGTCCACGATCGCTAGTGTTTGCGTATTCTGTTGCCACGCGAGGCGAAGCGTCACCTCTTGGTCTGTCAGCGTCGCCTTATCCACGGCATGCGCTTGCGTGATTTCTATGTCTGTCGTGTTTGCGATAGCCGCACTGGCAAACGTGAGATCTAACCGGCTGGCAAATTCAAACCCGCCGGGTTTGACGACCGAGACGATGTGGCTGCGTACCTCTTCGTCGTTACCATCGCTCACTCGGATGATGATGGTGTGATTGCCTTCCGCAAGAATATTGAAGTTATAGATCTGGCCAAAGCCGCTGTTGAGACCCTGCCCTTCATGGGCGTTGGCCACATCTTGGCGCTCGCCGCAACAGGGCACAACGGTGGGCTTGTTGCTGTCGATTTGCACCGTCACCGTCACCGCCTCACCGGTAGTCGAGAACGCCCATCCAGAGATAGGGCTAATACCGCTGACTTTTTGTCCGTCAGAAGGCACTTCAAAAGTCATATGTACTGCCGCAAGGCTTGGGCTTGTGACCAACAAGAGCATCAAGAAAGGAAAGAGAGCAAATCGTGGCCAACCGCGTCGGTCAGGAAAGGTGCGCTTCATAAGATGTCCATCCTGGGGGAGAATGCTGCGCCAACATGCAAAAGAAGCCTCGCTTTGTCAATCGTGCGGATTGTTCCGCCGTCGAGAGTGTAGTCAAGCAGGCGCAAGGCGGCTACGCATCCCACTCGCGCACGGATTCGCATACCCATTGCACCTGCTCTTCGCTCAAGTGCGGATGCAACGGCAGCGACAGGCACTCTCGTGCGCAGGCTTCGGCAACCGGAAAGTCTCCCGCACAATAACCAAGTGCAGCAAAGGCCGGTTGGAGATGCAACGGTTGCGGGTAGTGCAGCGCGGTCATGATACCGCGTTGACAGAGAAATTCGGCCAGCGCATCGCGACGCGGCGTGCGCACGACGTAAAGATGGTAGACGTGAAGGACATTGGGACTTTCACCCGGCAACTGTAAAGAGGTGTCGCACAACTGCCGCTGGTATTCAGTTGCCCAATGGCGACGACGTGCGTTCCACTCGTCGAGCTGCGCCAGCTTCACGGTCAGCGCAGCAGCCTGAATGCCGTCGAGCCGCGAGTTCCAGCCGATGAGGCTATGCTCATACTTCCGCGCCTGCCCGTGGTCTGCCAGCAAGCGCACGTGACGTGCCAACTCTGGATCGCTCGTCACCACCGCACCGCCGTCCCCGAGTCCACCAAGATTTTTCGTAGGGTAGAAACTAAAACACCCAAGCGCTCCCAGCGCACCAACACGCTGCCCTTGCCAGCGTGCGCCGTGTGCCTGACAAGCATCTTCGATAACAGTCGCACCGGCCTGAGCAGCAAGGCCGCGAATCTGTTTCATGTCGGCAGGATGCCCGAATAGATGGACTGGCAGGATCGCTTTCACTGGTTGGCAGCGCTGGAGCAATGCCTCCAACGCCAGCGGGTCCATAGCATATGATTGTGGATCGATATCGACAAACAGTGGGCGTGCGCCCACGTGGCCGATGGCCTCGGCAGTCGCAGCAAAGGTAAATGGCGTCGTCACTACGGCATCGCCCTGCCCCACGCCAGCAGCACGTAGCGAGAGCATCAGCGCATCGGTGCCATTGCCAACACCAACACAAAATTGAGCTTCGCAGTAAGCAGCAAACGCCTCCTCAAACTCTCGCACGAAACGACCGTGGACAAACGCAGACTCGCGGACGACAGCAACAAGCGCGGCTTGCAGCGCGGCCTCGCATTCACGATGTTGTGCAGACAGGTCGATTTGTGGAACGTGAAGACTGGGAGTCGGCAGAGAGGAATCATTCACGGTAAGACTCGTGCGAACAGCTCAAGGCTCGCCACCGAGCATTATTCGTCCTGCGTCACACGCAGCACTTCGGCGACCGAGGTTGCGCCTTCGCGCACTTTGCGCCAGCCATCTTCCCGCAACGTACGCATTTTATTTTGCGTCACGGCCAAGTTTTTAATGGCATCCGCCGAAGAGCGCTTGAGCACGAGCTGCCGCACGCCTTCGTTGACCATCAAAAGCTCAAAGATACCGTTACGACCACGATATCCCGTCGAAGCACATTCGTCGCAGCCTGTCGCCTCGTAGACGGCAGTTGGTGTATCGCCTCCTCCATTCGCGTGGCCGTTCCGCTGCGAGGGCACTGCCATTTCGACCGGTCGGCGGCAGTGGTGGCAAAGGTTGCGGACAAGACGCTGCGCCATTACGCCCAGCAGAGAAGAAGCAAGCAGGTAATCTTCCACCCCCATTTCCAATAGCCGCGACACGGCACCGGCAGCATCATTGGTATGGAGTGTGGAAAATACCAAGTGACCGGTCAACGCCGCCTGTACAGCGATTTCCGCCGTCTCGT
>SYOC01000336.1 GCA_005804965.1 Pseudomonadota bacterium | reverse complement strand
TCCGAAGAAGGGATTGTCCCGGGTGGTGGCGTAGCGCTTGTACGCGTACAGAAGAAATTGGACGAGCTGCAACTGACCGGAGAACGGGCACGAGGCGTGGCTATCGTACGGCGGGCGATTGAAGAGCCCTTGCGACAAATCGCAGCCAATGCTGGTGCCGAACCTTCCGTGGTCATCAATCGGGTCAAAGAAGGGAAAGATGACTTTGGCTTCAACGCTGGTGCCAACAAATTCGAGCATTTGTTGAAGGCTGGTGTCATCGATTCTGCAAAAGTCGTGCGTGTTGCGCTACAAAACGCGGCAAGCGTGGCCGGCATGATGCTGACGATGGAAGCCGCCATCGCCGAAAAGCCAGAAAAGAAACAACCTGCTGCTGGCGGTCATGGTCATGGTCACGATCACGACCATGATTTTGACGACGAATACTAGAAAACCACGGACTTATTTGTCGGAAACCGCGAAAAAAGCGGGGGTTTCGTGTAGAAACCCCTTCTCAATTGTGGCAGTATAGAGGATAACATTTTCAGGAAGGGGGTGAGCATGATGCGGATTTATGGACAGATCGCAACCGGAGTAGCAGCAGTAGCACTACTAGGCATGGTCAATTTGGGCTGCGCAGCAAAACAAGCTGAAGCGCCGCGAGATACGTGGACAGCAGCAGCACAACAAGCAAGCTCGTCGGCGAGCAGAGCCGAAGCAGCAGCCAGCAAGGCTGAAGCTGCGGCGGCGAGAGTAGAAGCTGCGGCAAAGAAATGTGAAGATGCAGCCGCAAGAATCGAAGCGATGACGATGAAGAATATGAGGAAGTAATTCCTCGGTAATCGGTAAGCGGTTCTTAACAGACGGGGTGATTCTCTGACGAGAGTCACCCCGTTTTTTTGTGCCTTACAACGAGACGATGTGTTAGGCAAACTCGACTACGGTCTTGATGGAATCTTGTGCTGCCGCTGCATTGCGATACGCTTCGTGTAACGCAGCAAAAGGGAAGCGATGCGTGATGAACTTTTCGCTGGTGACCACTCCATTTTGGATGAAGCGGAGCGCTTCTCGTGTATCATTCGGCCCGCACGAATAACTCGGTACGATGCTGATCTCGTTGAAGTAGAGATGATACGGAGATACCGATAAGATGGCCTCGGGAGTGCCAGTCGTGAAGAGCACTACCGTCCCACCACGCGCAGCGCAGCGCAGCCCCAGCTCCATCGCCTCGACTGAGCCAGGGCCAACGATAACAACCTCTGCCATCTCGCCGTTCGTATGGTCATGTACTGCGTCTTCGACGGCTCCTAGTGCGGGATCAATGACAATATCCGCTCCCAGTTGCAAGGCTTTGTCTCGGCGGTAAGCGACGAAGTCCGTCGCCATAATCTGTTCCGCGCCAAGATGGCGGGCAAGGGCAACATGCAGTTGTCCCATGATTCCGAGGCCGATGATGAAAATGCGCTCTCTAGCAGTCAACCGTGAGCGACGTAGCGATTTCACGGCACAGGCCGTAGGCTCGATCAACGACCCGTCGGTAAACGAAAGCGCCTCTGGGAGCCGCAATGTATCGCCGGCAAGGTTCTCTTGCGGAACCAGAAAATACTCAGCCATGCCACCTGGAACAATGCGTGTGGCTCGCCACGTGGCGCATTGCACAAATTCTCCATGCTGACACGAGCGACAGGTCAGACATGGGGCATGATGATGGACGAAAACTCGATCACCGGGCTGAAAATCTTTGACTCCAGCTCCGACGGCGACAATTTCGCCTGCTGGTTCGTGACCGAAGACGAGCGGCGCTTTCTTCTTCATGTACCAGCCCATGACATCGCCCGAGCAAATGCCACAAGCGCGGGTTCTAACGAGCGCTTCTCCTGGGCCAACGGTGGGAATGGGTTCTTCCTCGAAACGAATGTCCATCGAATCGTAGAGACGAGCAACTTTCATAGCTATTCCTTGCTGCGTCTTTACGCCGACATCATCCACTTCGCCATCCTCAGCATGTCCTTCGGACTCTCAGGAAGCTTTCGGACGACTGATGCCTCGAACCCCGAGTGCATGAAGCAATTGTGGCAGCGGTGATCTTCGCGCTTCTCCCAGTAATTCCAGTCCACGCCGCCCCAAAACTCATCCCAGGTCTTGAAATACTTATCGCCGATGAGGTAGCAGGGGCCTTTCCAGCCGAACGGGGTACGGGTGACGTTGCCCCACGGCGTGCATGGATAGTCGCGTTTACCAGCGGCAAACTCTAAGAACAGCGGCGTCAGGGAGACCTTATACTGTTTCGACAGTTCTAAAACGCGCTCAAACTTTTGATGGATCTCCTGCCGATACATGAAATGGTTCTCTGCCAATTTCTCGTAATGATAGCCGGGAGAGATCATCATGCCGTCCACGCCTAAGCCGGTGAGGAGCTGCATCATCTCCTCAATTTCGCGGATTTCGGTTTCTCGATACACCGTTGTGTTCGTACAGACGGAGTAGCCGAGTTTCTTGCCTTCTTTGATCATCTCGATGGCTTTGTCGAACACGCCAGGGCGTGCGCAGACGAAGTCGTGCGTGTCGCGCAGCCCATCGAGGTGTACATTGATCGAGATCCGCTTGTGCGGCGTACTCTTTTGGTAGAAGCGCTCAAGCAAGATGCCGTTGGTACAGAGATAGATGTGGCGCTTACGGTCGATGACCTCGCGCACCAACTCTGGCAACTCCGGGTAGATGGTTGGTTCCCCACCGCAGATAGAGACTACTGGTGCCCCAGCTTCATCGACGGCCTGTAAACATTCTTGCAGACTCAAGCGATCTTTCAGGTCGCCCATATGCCGCTCCGGCGTACAGCCAACGCAGGCAAGGTTACATGTGTACAAAGGTTCGAGCATTAACACGACGGGATAACGATCCCGTCCTTGGAGCTTATTTTTAAGCTGCCACTTCACCATATCGGTGGTGATATGCAGCGGAAACCGCATCGTTGTTCCTCCACCCTGACCAAACGGTCAGGCGATCTTACCGGGCAGTGTATCTTCTCGCAAGGCGGCAACTCCTGCTAGAGGCGCAGGGGCCATGACAATAACGGTCGTTCGGCAACAGGCCGAGGAAATCGCTCACCACAGAGGGATTCGAGCGATTGTAAAATGACTGCCCGCGTCGCTCGTGGGTCAATCACATCGTCAATGTGAAACTGCCCAGCCGCGCCCCAAGGCGCGGTGTCGAAGTCGGGGCTGTCCGTCAATATCCGCTCGCGCTCCGCGTCTGGGTCTGCTGCCGCAGCGATGCGTTTCCCGTGCACGACGTTGACGCCGACACGCGGGTCCATAAACGAAATGTCGGCACCCGGCCAAGCGTAGATCAAGTCATTGTTGCTGTTAGTGCCGGCCATACTAAAGAAGGCCATGCCATAGGCTTTGCGGATGATGAACGTGATCTTCGGCACGGTGGCGAGGGCCAGCGCTTGAAACCAGCGCAGAATCTTCGTCAAGATGCCGGCACGCTCAGCCTCTTTGCCCACAAAGAATCCCGGCACGTCTTGAAGAAAAATAATGGGAATGTTGAATGCCTCGCACAGGCACGTGAAGTGGGTAGCTTTGTCGCAACCAGCGGCATCAATCGAACCAGCGAAGAAATAGGGATTGCTGGCGATGAAGCCGACGGAACGTCCGCCTACACGCCCTAATGCGGTAATGAGTGACGATCCATACCATGGTCGGAGTTCGTAAAACTCTCCATCGTCAGTGAGTCGTGGCAGAATGCGACGCATGTCGTACCCACGATTGCGGCGCTTGGGGACAAGGGTCGGCAGTGTCTCGTCGAACGCCGCGAAATTTTCATCCCAAGGAAGGCGGGCCGGGACGGACTCTGCCGTCTGCGGTATGAATGAAAGCCAGCGCCGAATATGCTGGAAGGCCTCCAGTTCGTCTTCGGCGATCTCGTCGATTTGTCCCGTGAACTGCGCGTGCATTTCGACCCCGCCGAGCTCCTCGAAATCGACTTGCTCACCGGTGGCGACCTCAATCACTCGTGGCGAAGAGACGGCCATGCACGTGCCGCGCATTTGCACGACGAAGTCCGACACAGCGGCATACCACGACGACCCACCAAACGACTCACCGAGGATCGCCGTCATCATCGGTACCGTGCGATTGCGCTTCACCAGATCAAGCGAGACCCCGAAGCGTGGCAGTCCGCGCGAGGTCATAATATCGGGGATACGTGCCCCGCCGCATTCGCCTAAAAAAATGAACGGCAGCCCGTGCTTGAAACACATCTTCTCCAAACGATCGACTTTCTTGGTGGAAATATACGACGAACTGGCGTGGAAGACGGTCACATCATCTGCGCCAACCCCGACTCGTCGACCATCGATCATGCCTAGGCCGATGATTTTGCCATCGCCGGGCGAACGTTCCGCGAGTTCGTCGCGTTCGGAATGCGCTAGCGCTCCAAATTCGATGAAGCTGCCCGGATCCAGCAAAGCATGAATCCGTTCGCGTGCCGTCAGACGGCCACGTTTGTGTTGGGTCTCGATTTTATCGAGCCCACCCATGTGGGTGATGGCGCGTTCTTTCCGGCGCAAGAGTTCTTGAATGTCGGTATCGTTGCTCATGGTGTCGCTTTCACTTCCTCAGAACGGCCACCAGCGTTTCCACAGACTGGCTTGCGCCACATCACCGGCAGCTGCAATTGGCACTTTGCCGACTTCGACGCCCTCAAGCTTGACGATCACTTCTCCTACTACTTGGCCAACTTTGACTGGCGCTGATACACGATCAGGGATGTTGATCTCGACCTGCACTTTCTTTTCTTCCCCGCGCTTAATCAAAACTTTGACATCTGCCGTCGGTGCCACCGCGACTTGCTCTTCAACCCCGCCACGGACGGGAGCATCTTTCCCTAAATGCTCGCCTTGCTTGACCGGCACGTACATCCGGTAGGCGGAAAAGCCTTGATTGAGAATCTGCGAGGCCGAACCGAAGCAGTCCCGTTTAGTCTGCGAGCCCATGACGACGACAATGAGACGAAGGTCGCCTCGTTTCGCTGATCCTGTGACGCAGAACCCCGCCTTGTTGTGGAAGCCCGTCTTGATGCCATCGGCACCTTGATACTGGCGCAGCAAGTGGTTGGGGTTGACGAGTGTAAATTGCCCGTCGCGAAACGGTTCCTGAATTGTGGAGCCCCACTTGGCCGCTTCCGGATATTTGAGCAGTTCGCGTCCTAAGAAGGCGAGATCAGAGGCACTCATCGTATCATCTTGCTGCCCGGCGGCAGCCGGCAGGCCATGGACGCTGTAATAGTAGGTTTCCTTGAGGCCGAGGCGTTCGGCTTCTGCATTCATTAAGTCCACAAAGGCATCAGTGCTCCCGGCAATGTGCTCCGCCAGCGCGGCTGTGGCATCGTTGGCAGAATGGATCATGATCGCTTTCAAGAGGTTCTCAACCGATTGGACTTCGCCTTCTTTCAGATAGACTTGCGACCCACCCATTTGTTGCGCCCAGCGAGAAGCCGTGACGGTATCGGTCAGTTGCAAGGAACCTTCCTGAATTCTTTTCATTGCGATCAACGTGGTCATCATTTTGACCATCGACGCCGGAGGCGACGGGGTGTGCGCGTCTTTCTCGAAGAGGACCTTGCCGCTTTCGGCATCAATTAAGATCGCATGCTTGTAGGCTTCCGCCTTTTCTCCCTTTGCGGCTTTTTTTCTCGGCGGGCGTTCCTCGACATCTTCGGCATTTTGCGCTGGGCGCGGAGAAGGTGTGCGACCTCGTTGTTGAGCATCGACCAGAGAGGGCACCACCAACGCTATTGCCAGCGTCATTCCCCACCACCATCTTTCCCCAATGTGTCGTCTAGATCGTTGTCGTCCACCCTCAACGTACATTCACTTGCTCTCCTCTTCCCATACAAAGTGGAGGCTATCATCAGGCAGCACGGAAGCAGTGTCAAGCGAAGGGCTGTGTTGAGGTGCAGAACAAAATCCTGGATTCCGGGTCGCGCTGCGCTTGCCCGGCATGACGGGCAAGCGCAGCCAGAGAGAATACAAACCCGCGCAAATTGCAGGTTGGACGAAAACCCTACCCCTCTGAGTTTCGCCTCTTCGCCGTTTCCCCTTTCGCCCCCATTCCCTCTTCTCTTTTTTGACGAGCTGTTTTATACATGCCCTGCTTACGGCACCCACCGTAGCGCAAAAGGAGGGACGCTCATGCACCGACTCCGCGACTGGACCCGAGGGCATATCGAGGTGTTACGCGCGTGGCAACGCCATGCGGCACGACCCTGTACCGAGGGACCACGGCTGATGGCGATTTATACCCACCTCAAAGCCTTACCCCTGGCGCAGCAAACCCAGTGGCGGCGGCGCTGCAAAGCCACGCTGTGGGGAGTGGCACTGTGTCTGGCGGCCAGCGGTGCCCACCTCGTCCATGCTGATACCATCACCGTCGACGGCACCTGTACGTTGGTCGATGCCATCACCACCGCCAACAGCGACGTGGACACCGGGGGCTGCGTGCAAACCGGAACCAACTCGGCGGCAGATACGATTGTCCTGACCGTGGACACCGCCCTGACGGCGAGCAACAACAGCACCTATAGCTCCACGGGGCTACCGGTGGTGAGTAGTGTCATCACCATTGCCGGCAACGGGAAGAAAATCGTGCGCACGGGTGGGCCGGCCTTTCGGCTGCTCGCCATCAATGGCACCGGGAACCTGACCCTGCAGGACACCATAGTGAGCGGGGGGCTGACGGGCGGTGGTGGCGGGGGGATCTTGAACTACTATGGGCAGTTGCGGCTCGAGGGGTGTACGGTGACCGGCAACTCCTCGGTCAGCGATGGCGGGGGGGTGTTCAGCCTCACCAACGGCAGCGACACGGTGAGCCTAGTCAACAGCACGCTCAGCGGCAACTCCGCGGGCGTCAATGGCGGGGGGATCCACAGCGTCACCTCCGACACCAGCACGGTGAGCCTAGTCAACAGCACGCTCAGCGGCAACTCCGCGAGCGACGATGGCGGAGGGATATACAGCTTCACCGAAGACAGCAGCACGATGAGCTTGTCTCGGAGCCTCATCAGCGGCAATACCGCCGGAAGCAGCGGTGACGAGGTCTATCGGTATGATGATGGCGGCAGCTTTATGCTCAATGACTACAACCTCTTCGGCCACAGCGGGATCACCACCACCGCTGCCCTCGCCGGGGTCACTGCCGGAGCCTCGGACATTCGGGCCACCAGCAACGGAAACGACCCTACCTCCTTGGCTGACATTCTTGATCCGACGCTGGCCAACAACGGCGGCCCTACCTTCACGCATAATCTGGTCACAGACAGCCCAGCCATTGATGCTGCCGGAGCGTGTGGCGTGGCCACCGATCAACGCGGCTTCGTGCGTAATGTGGGCGACTGTGACATCGGGTCAGTCGAGTTCGGCGCTGCCGCGCCGGTCAGCGATCCGTGTGACACAGCAACCCCGACGCTGGGGTGTATCGTCAACGGCGTACTCAACCAGCCTTGCCAAGGCGGCCCCGGCAAAGACGTGATTGTGGGGACCAGTGGGGAGGATGTGATGCTGGGTGGGGGTGGCAACGACGAGTTGCGGGGCGGCTCGGGTGTGGATCTGCTGTGCGGACAAGAAGGGAACGACCTGCTCTTCGGTCACAACGGCGACGACGAGCTGCGGGGCGGGGCGGACAACGATGTGCTGCGGGGTGAGGCAGGGATGGACCTGCTCGACGGCGGCAGCGGCGACGACAGCCTCCTGGGCGGAGCGGGGGATGACGACTTGGTGGGCGGCGATGACACCGACAAACTCAAGGGCGACGCTGGCACGGATATGTGTGACGGGGAGACGGAAGTGAACTGTGAGCTGTAGGGGCGGTTCATGAATCGCCCCTACGAGGGCACGGCTCCTGAGCTTGTCGAAGGGGGGGGCGTGCCTTTGCTTCCTTACGTTGTGACTGCTGCACGAGGCCTATCCCTGCTCTTGACGCAGTCGTGCCGTCTCGTGCCAGTCGATGGTCAAATCCTCGGTCAAGGCAACGCCATACTCCGTGCGGGCCGCGAGCAAGGAGACATAGCCATCACGCACGTCTTGTCGCACAGCTTCCGGGTCACGTTCTCGGGAGGAATAGAAACCGGCACCACCAGGAAGACGCAAGGTGACTTTCTGCCCGGGCAGGAGCCGGTACTGGGATTTCGGATGCGGGTGCGTACCGTCGGAGAGAAAGAAATCGCCCAGACCACCATTGCTTCCCCCAGCAAACCCTAGCGCAGGAAACTTGAGTCGGTCGTACATGGCGGAATGAATGACCGGCTCGTTGGTTCGGACCGCGAGCGTCATTTCCTGCCCGAGTCCACCGCGCAGCTTGCCTGGCCCACCTGAGTCGGGCACGAGTTCGCGTTTCTCCATGACCAGCGGCGATACGGTTTCAATAATTTCTGCTGGCACGCCTTGAATGCCGCTCGGAAAAGCGGTGGCAGAAATGCCGTCCTTATCTGGGCGTGCGCCCATGCCACCGGAGGAAAAGAAGACGTAAGTAAAAGGCTTGCCGCCAAGATCATTGCCGGTGAACTGCGTGATCCAAATGTTGGCGGCACCGTCGGCAAGCACTTTCGTGGGAATGGCCTGAGCAAGAGCACCGAACACAGCGGTCGCGAGAAAATGGCCGACGATGTGTCGCCCGCCCACCGGCGCGGGAAACGTGCAATTGAGAATGCTGCCTGCTGGCGCACTAATATGAATCGGACGAAAGCTGCCCTCGTTATTGGGCACATGCGGCGACACTGCGCATTTGAGGGGATAGGTCGTGTACGCGATACAATAGGCCAGCGGCACGTTGATGCCTCGGTCGCATTGTGGCGAGGTGCCACTGTAATCGACAAACAATTCCGAGCCTTTCACGGTGACCGTCAGACGCACCACAATCGGCTCATCGAATCCGTCCGCACGAATCTCGTGAGCATAGGTGCCTTGAGGCAGTTCGGAGATCGCCTCGCGCATGGCTTTTTCGGAGGTGGAAAGAATCGCTTCAGCAAGCGTATCCAAAGACGTAAACCCGTATTCGTCCATGAACTCCAGAAGCTTTTCCCTCCCGACTTCATTGCAGCCGACTTGCGCCATCAGGTCGCCCTCGACCAACTCCGGCGCACGCACGTTTTGCTTCACGAGACGGAAGAGATCGCGATTCGGCTTCCCGGCCTGAAAGATTTTGAGGATCGGCACGTAGATGCCTTCCTCAAACACTTGGCGAGCGTCGGCACCGAGCATGCGACCTCCGACATCGACGGCGTGACAAGTGTTGGCAAACAAGGCCAACGGCTGGCCGTTACGAAAGATCGGCGTCACGACGGTGAAGTCGTTCAAGTGCCCGGACATCAGCCATGGATCGTTGCTGATGAGGCTATCGCCATCTTCCAGCGTCTCCCACGGATATTCCTTGAGGAAATGGCGCACGGCCATCGCCATGGTGTTGATGTGGCCGGGGGTGCCAGTGACCGCCTGCGCGAGCATGTTGCCCTGGACATCGAAGACACCAGCCGAGAGGTCGCCAGCCTCACGCACGACCGTAGTGAACGAGGCATTTTGTAAGGCGGTCGCTTGTTCGTTGACGATAGAAATCAAGCGGTTCCACAGAATTTCCAGCGTGATGGGATCGAGCTGAGCGGGTGCGGATGACATAAGCAGCTTTCCGTGCGGTGTGGCGTTGACCGAGCGTAGTCTGCGGAGCAGAGCAGGTCAAGGAATCACAGTGAACCCAGCCTGTTCCACTGCGGCAAGGAGCTCGCCGTTGCTGAGCATGCCCCATCCCATGTCTTGCGTGTGGGTAATGCTGTGGCCGATGAGAGAAGGGCAGTCGGCTGGATTGAGCCGTGCGAAACCCAGCATTTCCGACTGTGAGATGAAGAGTTGGGATGACAATCCCAGCCTACAGATTTATGCACCCGGATGGCTCGACTCACTTCTTCTTGCGGCCCATTACCGACCGCGTCACGCGGCGGGGTTCTCCTGGTACACGGCGCAGCGCTAGCTCGCCCTGTATGCGATATAACTCCGCTTCCCAGTGACGTTCATTGTGCGTAGCTGCGGCGGCGAGCGCTTCGCTCAAGGCAGCAGCAGATTCTTCATACGCACCGCTGTCGCGGGTCGCTTCGGCTAACAATGCCAGCCAGTAGGTACGAGCGATGGCCGTACCGAGTGTGTGCAGAGCCGTCAATCCTTGGCGAATCTGCACGATGCCCGACTCTTGTTTGCCGTGCAGCGCCAGCTCTCGACCTTGCAGCATGAGGCCCATGACCTGCCAGTAGGGGAACGCTTGCTCATGCGCGAACGCCAATAACTCTTCGGCTCCTTGCTGCGCACCTTGGTTGTTGCGCTGGAACTGATGCAAAGCGGCCCGAAAGTGGAGGGCGAACGCTAAGGAAAACGGGTGAGCGAGTTCACGTGCCAGCGCGACTGCCGCCTCACTTTCCTGTGTGGCTTGCTCTGGATAGCCTAACACCCAGAGAATCCAGGCCAACTGCGCATGGCAGGCCACTCCAGGGTCCTGCCCAAAAAGATCAGCATGAAGATGATGAGAGAGTCGGTCATAGTGGGCAAGTCCTTGCTCCAGGTGCAGTCGGGCCTCCGCGAACTGCCCGAGATAGAAGAGGACGGTTCCGAGCGCATAGTGAGCTTCGGTGATGGCAACAGCATCTTGTTGCTGCCGTGCCAAGCGCACGAGTTGTTCTCCCAGCTCTCGTGCGCTGTCATTGTCAGCACGCACGGCAAAGAAGCGGCAGAGCCCATGGAGTGCGGAAAACAGTTCTGGGGTATTATCGTCGCGGGCGCATAGCTCGCGGGCGCGGATGTACGCTTGTTCCACTTCCGGGGCCGTGTAGCCCTTGACTGCGGTCAGGAGTGCGCCAGAGGTGAGTTGCAGCGTTAGCTCTTGACGATTGCGATCCCCTGGGTCCGGCAGCGTAGGCAAGAGTTGCAGCGCTGTAGAAACGTGCGTCAAAGCTTCTTGGTGGGCATGACGGTGTTCGGCGGTAGTCGCTGCCTGACGATAGAATTCGATGGCGCGGCGCGTATCTCGCCCCTGTTCGAAATGCACGGCTAACTCTCCGGCGATCTCTGCTGTTTGCAGACCATACGCCGCCAGAAGATATTCGCCAATACGGCGATGCCAAAGTTGGCGCTGAGCAACAGGCGCACGTTCATGCCAGAAATGCTGATGCACGACATGCTGAAATGCGTAACGCGCCGTTTCCGACCCGTCCGGCCAGAGGCTGACGCCAGCACGCTTGAGAAACTGTTGCTGTTCGACAAGCGTCTCCGCACGTTCTTCGGCGTCGCCTTCGTCAACACCTAACGCGGCTGCTACTACCGGAAGCGAGAACTCCGTCCCAGCGATGCTCGCAGCTTGGAGCAGTCGTCGATCGGCAAAGGTGAGCCGTTCACTTTGTTTCTCTAATAACTGCCGAAGCGAGTCGGGAATGCCCGGCGCAATTTCAGCAATGCTCGACTGGAGGCTCCAGCGTCCTTCCACCCAGGTCAGGGTACCGCGTGTCGTCAAGTCATCGACCAGCTTCGTTAGGAAGAGGGGGTTGCCTTCGGTATGGCGATGAAGGGTTGCGCTCAATGCTTCGGGAAAAAGGCTGGCTGGGAAGCGTTGCTCTAGATAGTCGGAGACGGACTTGAGCGTCAGCCCACCCAAGGGCAACGCGGTCGCATGCTGATGGGCGTATAGCTCGCGTAATTCAGCCGAGAGGGCCGGATTAGTCATGGTAGCTTCTGCTGGGCGATAGGTCCCGACGATGCAGAGGCGCACGGCTTCTCGGCGACGAGCCAGCATGGCGAGAAGCTCTACGGTGGCGTGGTCGCTCCAGTGCAAATCCTCAAGTATCAGGAGGAGCGGCGGAGTATTCTGCCGCGTTCCTTGCATCGTCAACATTTCTACGAATACGGCGAACTCCCGTAACATCCTCTCTTTGGCTGCGCCAGCACACTGGCGCTGGAGTTCTGCACGCGTCTCTGGCCCAACGAGAGAAGGGAGCTGTGCCAACCACATAGGTGCGCAGCGATACAAGAGGTCGATCACGGTATTGTCACCGAGTGAACGACTGAGCTGCTCAATCGCCATGAGGACCGGCATGTAGGGCTCGCCGGCACCGTACTGCTCGACACATTGACCGCGGGCCACCCACACATACGGGTCTTGTGCCGCTTGCGCCACAAATGTCTCAATGACGGTCGTCTTGCCGATGCCTGGCTCGCCAGAGAGCAACACGAATTGCCGCTCTCTATTTCGTACTTTTGTTAATGCGCTCTGCAGGTGTCGCAGCTCGTCGTCGCGCCCGACGATCAACGGGAGTGGGGTGGAATGCGACGTTGGTGCTGCCGCGCTGCGCCACACCACGGGAGCGACAAACCGATAGCCACGGCGACCAACGGTTTCAATGAACTGCGGCGTTTCGGCTTTATCACCCAGCCGCTCGCGCAGCTGAAAAATACTGAGCTTGAGAACTGTCTCTGATGGGTACGTGAGCCATACGGCTTTCAGTAGCTCGTCTTTTGCAACGACTTCTCCCGCACGCTCTACGAGATAACGCAGCACGGCAAAATTTTTGTGCCGCAGTGGCAACAGCTCTCGTCCGCGAAAGAGTTCCTCCGACGAGAGATCGAGGTGAAACGGGGGAAAGGACGCCAGTTGTCGCGCTGTCACAGAGTCCTCCTGTATGTCGTGTGCTCGCTTTAACCGGCATGCCTGAACTCTGCAAGTGCAGGCCCTCTATTTGTGACTTTCGCTACCGTGCCTCATTGAACCCTCTCTCCAAAAAAGAAACCGAAATTTAACCGAGCGCGGCTCGCATTTAACCGGAGGCTTTTCTATTTTTTTACTGTCGATGCAATGAACTTCAACGCCATCATACAAGGAACGAAATGGAGAGCCGCGACTATGCAAGCATCTTTGGAAGTTAAGAACAGCACCGATGACGCGCTCGGCTCGCCCATCTTGGGGAGTTACGAGGCCTATAACTGCCAACTGAATGCGACTGATCCCGCAGATTTGTTCCGTCGCTACGAACAGGCTGGCTTCTTGTATCCGGAGAAACATGAGCGGCTGATTCCCTATTTTCCCGAGGTTCTCGAAAATTGGCGACGCGCCTTGCGTGCCGGCGAGTTGATCCTCTGGGTGCTGACACACAAAGACCCAGACTCTGGGGCTTGGGCCTCGGTGTCTTCCTGGCGTAGCACGAGCACCGGCTGGCACACCCAGCACGTCGTTTCGATGGGTGTGCCGACTGGCTCGCGCGCCGTGCTGCTTGCTGCCCAGGCTGTACGCATTCACGATGGTTTCGATTCCAGCCACCAAGGATGGTTCACTGCCACCAAGCGCTTCCCGCAACGAATGTTTGGTTCTATTGAGCGTTCCTTGGGTACTGCTCATGCCTCTGTGCACATGCATCATTATCTCGCCGTCCCCATCAGTGCCTGTCGTGAAGAAGCTGCTGAAGTCCGCACAGTACCGTGTCGTCAAGGACGTACCCAAGATTTAGTAGAAATTGCCCTGAGCGCCCGTGATGCTGTGTATGTAGCAAGCGAACAGTTGCTGGAGGATGATCTCGAACTGCACGCCGTGGACGATCTGTATCGTCGCGTAGGGTTGCGGCGCACACGGCGCGTGTGGCTAGCTTACCTCGGGTCTTCCGACCGTCCGGTAGGGGCAGTGTTGGTGTATCGTGGCCCGCTCGGTTTCAATCTGAGCTTTTTAGAGAATCGTTGCGATCTCTTGATCCGCCCTACGCTGTCCGAAACTGAGGTGGCACTGGTGACGCGCTCCCTCATGTATGCTGCCGCCAGCGCCTACCCGGATTTTCGCCCTGGCTTCATACCTGTAGTGGCAGACGACCGCGCCGCCTTCACTTTGCAGCAAGCTGGAGCGCAATATCTCCGTTCTTATGGCCAGAGCATTTGGCTTCGTCCCGGCTACGTCGCTATGTATCGCCACATGGAACATTGAACTGGTTGCAAGTTGTACGAACCGGACAAAGTGCTGTAAAGAGAAGAGGTTGA
>SYOC01000335.1 GCA_005804965.1 Pseudomonadota bacterium | reverse complement strand
GCGCTCGCTCGTCAAGTGATAGGCGCTTCGCTAGCATTCAATCGGGCTGGGGTCGGGGTCTCCCTCGGGATGCAGACTCGCGAGATGATGTGGCTGCCGTGCGATTTCGAGGGAACCGTATTACTGAAACACAGTCTAGGAAACGACGACAAAACCGAAATTTATGTGACAGGAGGTGGACAATGAGGAGAAAACTTGTGTTGTGTGGCCTCGCCGCAGCCTTTCTCAGCGGCTGTCACGCGACGCATCTGGTGTACGTGCATAACGCGTCGCTAGGCATTGACGTCTCGGCGAGCGCGGAAGGCACGGGGAAGATGGCGTTTGGCTATGACCGGGACACCTTTGCCCTGGTGCCGCGGAAAGACGATAACGCTAACGCCGACGCGATGTCGCTTGCCGCTGTGAACTGTGTGTATGCCGATGGGCTCAACGAGGTACAGTTCGACCATTTTGTTGCCACTGGAGATGCTGCAAAAAGTGTGGCCAAAGATCCCGACGGCTTACAGACAATTCGTAAGGCCATCTATGGCAAGAAAGGAGAGAACAAATGCCGAGAAACATCGCAAGCTCAGTAATAAGACGATTTCTGCCGGGCACTTTTCTTCTCTGTTGTAGCTGTAGCAATACGATCTATTTCTACGAGACGGAGAAAATCTCGCTGACTGTCGAGGGGCGACCTGACTCGACGCAGCCTGTACAGGGAAACCTTGGGATTAAGCAACGGGCAGTATTGATCGTTCCACCCAAGGACGGAGGCGAGGCACTTTCGGCTATTAGCAGTTTTCAGTTCACGAAATTGCCAGGTGGATTCTTCAACCTTGGTACTGTGGCTATTCGCTCGGCGTTGGTGACTGGGGAGGCCGCGACGAGTCCAAGCACGCCTCAGCAAGCTGTGGCTCGGGCAGTGACTGAGGGCGTGGCTCTCCAATCTACCGAGGCCCTAGCAGAAAAAGGGATCAAACTCGCGGGGAAAGCGAATCAACAGGACAGATTGAGAGATCTCGTGAAGAGCAAACCGGAGTGGAAGGACCTCTCTCCAGCGGAGAAGGACGAATTGGCGGAGATTACCTTGGGGGTCAAACTCGGTGAACTTTATACGGAAGAATACCATAACACTATTGTCAAAAAACTGGGAGGTGATTTATGAAGTACGGATTCAAGGTTGAGATTGTGAATGCCACTCCTTCTACGGCGGCTGAAGCGGCAAATTTCGCTATCCAACTGACGCAGGACTACGGGGCGAACGGTTGGCAACTGGCTTCGACTGTTTCTCTCGCTGCTGGAGCTTTGTTACTCATCTTCCAAAAGGAAGTTCCTTAGAAGCGCATGGGCGAGTGCTGGTTCGACTATACTGCTCGGCGTTTGCGGTTCCGCTCCTCTTTACTCCTTGGAGTTCTCTCGCTACTCATAGGTCGCTTCGCGAATAGGTGAGAACCAAGGAGGAGTTATGAAAATAGGGGTATTTCTATTTGCCACGGACATGTCCGCCGATCCGGCGGCGGTGGCGAAAAAAGCCGAAGACTGTGGCTTCGCTTCGTTCTGGGTGCCTGAGCATGCCGTTATTCCGATCCACACGTCGTCGCCGTATCCCGGCTCACGCGATGGCATTATTCCTGATGCCTATGGGCGGATTATGGACCCGTTTGTCGCTCTGGCTCGCGCCTCGGCGGTGACGAAGACCATTCAGCTTGGCACCGGCATTTGTCTCATCCCTGAACGCAACCCTTTACTCTTGGCGAAAGAAGTGGCGACGCTTGATCGGCTGTCCGGCGGACGTTTTCTTCTCGGTATCGGTGCTGGATGGCTCAAAGAAGAAACTGAGATCATGGGTGGCAACTTCGAGCAGCGCTGGGCGCAAACAAAAGACGGCGTCCTGGCGATGAAAGAGCTGTGGACCAAAGACGAGTCCGAATATCAGGGGAAGTTCTACAATTTTCCCAAAGTGCGATCATTTCCCAAGCCGGCGCAGAAACCACACCCGCCAGTCTACATGGGTGGGACGTCAAAATACGTTTTCCAACGTGTGGTCGAGTGGGGCGATGGTTGGATGCCGGTGCGCTTCAAGCCCGAGGATTTGAAGGAAGGGCGGCAGACGCTGAACGCATTGGCGCAACGTGCCGGCCGCGATCCAGAATCCATCGCCGTGTTAGCGTTCGGCTCGTCTGGTCGCTTCCGGACAAAAGACGAGTTGCGCATGTTGGAACAATCCGGCGTCACACATACAACCATCTGGCTCGATACCAACGGCGACGGCGTGTTGAAGGAAGTGGAAGATCTCGCACGGACGGTGTTGAAGTAGGGGCTCCCCTCATTGGCCATAGCGAGTATGATTTCGTCATGCCCGCGCAGGCGGGCATCCAGAAAGAACGAGTCATGGCTTTGGGTATGCGCCTTGGATTCCGGGTCTCGCGTTGCTCGCCCGGAATGACGTGCTTTCACCATCCTTCATCGTTTCGGGAGAGTTGCTTGGCGTTTCGACTTCTTCGCTACGTCCTATGGGTGAGCGTGCTGCTCTGCCTTGTGAGCGGATTCTGGGCGGCGGATCAAAAACTGCCTTTCTGGGCACCGACGCATATCAAGTCGCTGGTCTTTTATGTCACGCCGGTGGCGAGTGTCGTTCTGGCATTTTGTGTGTTGAGACAGCCTCCTGAATAACGTCGCCGCAGATTCCTTGTGCTTGCCTAGCCAAGTACGGTACTGAGAGGGATCGCCCATAGACGTTCAGCAAGTTGCACCGCCTCGCGTCCGCCGTAGGCCAGAATCGCCGCCCGACACTGTGGCGTTTTATCGAGGAACGCTCGTAATCCGGCAAGATCGCGTTCATCCCACCGTCCCGTTGTTTTGACTTCTATCGCGAGGGTGGTGCGTCCAACTTCAATAATAAAGTCTACTTCATGCCGTCCTTGTACGTGCCAATAGCTCAATCGTGCTTCTGGCCACTCGGCGCTGAGTATGCCAGCGAGGTTCTGAGCAACGTACGTTTCCAACAGCGCTCCAGATAAAGCATCGCCTCTGGTGAAGAGGTCGCTATCCACGCCCGTGAGAAACGCGGCGAGGCCGGAGTCGGACAGATAGAGCTTGGTCGATTTGATAAGACGACTTGCCCGATTCGTGAGGTAGGGCGGGAGGCGCGTAATGACAAATGAAGCTTCGAGTAAACTCAAGTAGCGTGCGGTAGTGACGGCGTTGAGTTTGGCATCTCGTCCTAATTCGCTCAAATTCAGTATCTGCCCCGTGCGGAGCGCCGCCAAATGAAGGAGGTTACGGAACGACACCAAATCGCCTATGCGGCTGAGTTCTCGGATATCTCGTTCGAGATAGGTTTGTTCGTAGCCCATGAACCAGAGCGCTGGTTGACGTAAGTGACCGAGGCTGACTGGTGGAAAGCCACCGGCCAAAATGTCGCGAGGATTGATCGCGTTGCCGGGCGCAGACGGCACCCTGGCGATCTTGGTGAAAAACCGCTTGATAAATGGCTCCTGAGTCAAGGCACCAGATAGTTCGCGGCGAGTGAAAGGATGCAAGGTCAGGTAGAGGGCGCGGCCGGCCAGACTCTCGCTTACTCCACGCAAGAGGGCAAAGTTGGCGGACCCGGACAACACGAACCGTCCCGGCTTTCGAGATCGATCAACTTCGCGCTTGATGGCCAGCAACAACTCGGGGCATCGTTGGGCTTCGTCGATAGTCAGTGGCTCGTCCGTCCGGACAAAAGCTTCCGGATCCCCACGCGCGGCAGCAAGCTGAGCCAAGTCATCTAAACTGACATAACGGCGATTCGCAAGCTCGGGTTCCTGTTGGAGAAACGTGCTTTTGCCGGATTGCCTGAGCCCGGTGACGACGATAACTGGCAAGTCCGCGAGGGCGGCTCGCACCAATGGTGTAAACGCGCGAGGATGATAGGAAGATGTCATAATACAACAGACTATAGAGACATTATGACATCTTTACCAGCGGTATCTCGCCTATGTATTGCTACTTGCCGAACTGCGGTGCTCGTTTCTCCAAGAAGGCGCGCATGCCTTCCCGCGCATCTGCCGATAAGAAGACGCCGGCTTGTGCTTGCTCCTCGTGCGCGAGGGTTTCGGCTAATGTTCCCGTCGCGCCGAGGTACACACCACGTTTGATCTGGGCCAAAGTCTCGGCTGGTCCTTCGGCTAGTCGTGCGGCGAACTTGCGTACTTCTTCCAAGAAGGAGTCGTGCGGGAAGATGCGGTTAATAAGACCAAGCCGATAGGCTTCTTCCGCGTCAATGCGATCTCCAGTCATGATAAGTTCCAGTGCGCGGCTGGTGCCGACGAGCTGCGTGAGGAGATAGTGCCCGCCCCAATCTGGAACGAGGCCGATCTTCACGAAGCTCTCGGCAAACCGGGCGCGGTCCGAACCGTAACGAATGTCGCACGCCAGCGCCAAATTCATACCCGCACCTGCGGCTGCACCGTTAATGGCGGCAATCACCGGCTTCGTCATCTGTCTGATGAACTGGACCACCTTACCGCCTAGCGTCATGCGCTGGGCGAGCACTGACGCATCGTTGCGGTTTTGCATATCGACCATGCTAGCGATGTCGCCACCAGCGCAAAAGGCAGAGCCTGCGCCAGTAATAATGACGCACCGCACATCAGGATCGTGTTCGGCTTGCTCTAAGCTTGCGAGCAGGTCCTCACGCATGGTGCCGCCTAGTGCGTTCATGACTTCAGGACGGTTCAGCGTAATCGTGCCGAGGCGATCTGCAACCGTATAGAGGATCGGAGAGGTGCTCATAGGCAGTTCCTTACAGGGTGATGACGATTTTGCCGAAATGGGTTGCGCTTTCCATACATTTGAAGGCTGCCCGCGCTTCAGCAAAGGGAAACACTTGATCGATCACCGGCTTGGTTTGATGAATCGCCAAGGCTTTGTTCATAGCCTCGAACATCTCGCGCGAGCCGACGTAAATGCCTTGCAAACGCAGCCCTTTCATCAGCACTGGATATGGGTCGATCTTGCTATCGAAGCCAGTGAGGACGCCAATCAGACTAACTGTGCCACCTACGCGAGCTGCACGAAACGACTGTTCCAAGGTGCCAGCACCTCCAACTTCGACGACATGATCGACGCCTTCGCCGTCGGTCAGCGCAAGCGTGCGCTTGGCCCAGTCCGGCGTGGTCTTGTAGTTAATCGTTGCCCACGCGCCGAGTTGTTGTGCTCGCGCGAGCTTGGCATCGCTGCTCGATGTTACGATGACGCGTGCGCCAGCCATGATCCCAAGTTGCAGGGCGAAGATCGACACCCCGCCGGTGCCTTGGACCAGAATGGTATCGCCAGATTTCATATTGCCTTTGGTTACCATCCCTTGCCATGCGGTGACAGCAGCGCACGGTAGCGTGGCGGCATCCTCGTCGGTCATGTGAGCCGGGGTGTGAACCAGCCCATCCTCGTGCAACACCACATGGTCAGCCAGCATGCCGTCGATGGAACCGCCGAGGGCGGAAGCGAAGCAGCTTGGGGTAATGTCACCGGCGAGCCAGTTCTGGAAAAAGGTCGCGGCCACACGGTCTCCGGTTTTGACGCGAGTGACACCAGGGCCGACTTCGACGACTGATCCAGCTCCATCAGAGCAGGGAATGAGCGGCAGTTGCACGCCGCGGGCACCGCCGTGCTTCACGGTCATGAAGTCGCGGTAGTTAAGAGACACCGCTCTGACACGCACCCGCACCTGACCTTGCTGCAAGACCGGGTCCGGGCGTTCAGAGAATTGTAAGGCATCAATGCCAAAAGCGTCTTTGATTTCACAAGTTTTCATAAGTTTCTCCCTCTGTCGTGTGGAATAATGCCAGGCGGGATTGTACGTAGGTCACAGTGATGAGTCGAGACGGACTGGTTCACGCGTCGCGTCCGACCACGTCACGAATATGAGCGAATCCTTCCGTCAGCACGCGCATGCGCAGGCCGCGCACAATGCGGCGCGGGAGGAAAGGACCTTCGTAAATCAGGCCAGTATAGAGTTGAATCAGCGAGGCCCCAGCGCAGAAACGGGCGTAGGCATCTTCAACCGAAAAGATGCCGCCGACACCGATCAGTGGCAGTTTCCCGCCCACCGTGCGAAAGAGCAGGCGCATCACCGCGAGGGCACGTGCCTCTACCGGACGACCGCTGAGACCGCCTTCTTCTTGGCTGGCGGTGCGTAAGGTCGGCGGACGAGTGATCGTCGTGTTGGTAGCGATGAGTCCAGCGACCCCGGTGGCGAGGGCGATGCCAGCGATCTCCACGACCTCTTCATCGCTGAGGTCCGGGGCGATTTTGACTAACACCGGCTTGGGTTGGGTATGACGTGGTAAAGCGAAGCGTCGATTCGCGGCCATCAAGGTTTCGAGCAACTTTTGCAGGCGTGTACTTTCCTGGAGTTTGCGCAGTTCCGGCGTATTGGGTGAACTCACATTGACCACGAGATAATCAGCGAACGGGAACAGTTGCTCTAGGCTTTCGACATAATCTTCTACCGCTTGTTCGAGCGGGGTAGCCTTGGACTTGCCGATATTGATGCCCAACGGGATGGGATGTGAGCGACCTGGAGGTAGGGTGCGGGTAAGACGCGCTGCGACTGCGTGGGCACCGTCGTTATTGAAGCCGAGGCGGTTAATCAATGCTTGATCGCGTTCAAGACGAAAGATGCGTGGTCGTGGATTGCCCGGCTGCGGGCGGGCAGTGATTGTGCCGAGTTCGGCAAAGCCGAAACTGAGCGCGGACCAAGCCAGCGGCGCGACAGCATTCTTATCGTATCCAGCCGCAAGCCCGACCGGATTGGGAAAGCGTAGCCCCCATAGTTCTTGGCTCAGGTGGGGGTCGCTTAATGGCGCGATGGCGGCAGCACCCGCTTTTTGTAAAAGGCTGACGGCTTTCAGCGCGGAATGATGCGCCTGCTCAGGGTCAAGTGAGAAGAGCAGGGGGCGGAGGTAGGGGTAGAGCATGGGAAGCGATCTGATTACTGCGTTTCTGTCGAGAGCGCCGTTTCCAGTTGGAATTGAAGTATTCAAGCGGCGAGAGAGACATACTCTACTTCTTTGAGAATATGTGGACCGATGTAAGGGCTTAGTGATTCGACGGTCACAATTTCGACCTTGCGCTTGAGAATGGCTTCCAAGAAAAATACGAGATGCATGAAATGATCGAACGTTTTTTGCCCTTTTTCAAATTCGACCAAGAGGTCGATATCGCTCCGAGGCGTTTGCTCTTCACGAACAAATGAGACGAATAGTCCTAATTTTCTGACCCCGAGAGAGCGAAGGTGCTGCTGATGAGCAAGGAGCGTACTCTGGATATTCTGTTTTGTCATTGCGATAGTGTTCATAAAAATTACAGGCCGTCGGATGGGTTGAGCCCACCCGATCGGAGCACGCTCACCCAATCCCATAAATGCGTGAACAGTTGTCGGCGATGATTTTTTGCACTTCCTCGCTGGGCACGCCGGCGAAGTCGCGGGCGATGACTTCCTGGGAACGTGGCCAAGTAGAGTCGGAGTGCGGGAAGTCCGACGCCCACATGAGATTGTTCACACCGGCATACTCGCGAGTCAACACGCCCACACGATCATCCTGGAACGTAGCGCAGACTTGGCGGCGAAAATAAAAGCTGGGCGGTTCAGGAATGGCCAGCGCCTTTTCCAAGTATTTATACTTCTCGTAGGCGTGGTCCATGCGTTGCAGATAGTGACCAATCCAGCCGATGTCGTTTTCGGCTGAGACAATCCTGAGCTGCGGGAAGCGCTCGAGCACGCCACCGAATAAAATATCGCTGAGCGAACGCTCGATGGCATGGGGAAGCGAGGGGTAGCTCTTCATCACGCTGGAACCAATGCCGCTGCCTTTGCGCCCAGTGAGAATGTGGAGTGAGAGTGGCATCGCCTGCGCTTGTGCCGCTGCCCACATCGGGTCCCACACGGGATTGTCATAGGTACGGTCTTCCGGCGGAATGCCCCAAATCAACCCGCCTTTCAGACCTAAGCGTGCGCAGCGTTCGATTTCAGCGACAGCGCTTTGCACCTCATCCATCGGGATCAGTGCAATGCCGGCGAAGCGACGGCGGTCGTGATTGCACAGTTCTGCCAGCCAGTCGTTGTACGCGCGAAAACTCGCGGCTCGCAGCCCGCCATCTTCGATGCCGTACAAAAACATGCCGAGGCTGGGATACAGCACTTCCCCTTGTACGCCGTCAATTTCTTGATCTTTGACACGCTGCACCGGGTCCCACGCGCCGGGACGTACGCCGGGGTAGCCTTTGACCATTTCGGTGGAATAGTTTTTAGGATCGACCCCGGCCACGGCAAAGCCAGAGACAGAGAAAGGTTGGAGCCCTTCGCACACGAAGAAATCTCCGGTGATGCCGTTGGCTTCTTTGATGATATGCGGGGCACGGTGACGATAGGCTGAGGCGATGCGTGCCGTCCACACATCCGCAGGCTCAATCACATGTGAATCTGCTGACAGGACTTTGTTTGCTCCCATGGAATCCTCCTTTGTCGAGCTTTGTCGGACTCTACCGCTGGTGGGAGGAGGGGTCAAGGTTCGCGAGGTATGTCCGGTCGTTTGTACTCACGTCGGACTTTGTTCTTGGCTATCGAGTTGCAGCATGTCCAACGTCGCCAGCGCTGCGGCTTGGTCGGCAGTTTTTTTACTCGGGCCGACACCACGGCCATAGAGTTTACCAGCGATAGAGACTTGGCTCATGAACTGGCGCTCGTGATCCGGCCCGCGAGCTTCGAGCACGATATAGACTGGAGTTTCTCGAAAAATCTTCTGGGTAATTTCCTGAAGACGAGTTTTACTGTCGAAGCGGGCGACACGTGATTTTTCTTCGAGGTCGTCAACAAAGTGGCGCACGACTATGTCACGTACCGGCAGGAACCCTCCGTCGAGATACATGGCACCCAATACGGCTTCATAGGCCGATGCCAAAATAGAAGGCTTCTCCCGTCCTCCCGTGCGCTCTTCTCCTCCGCCAAGCCGCAGCCATTGCCCAAGGCCGATGGCGATAGCTTTCGTTGCCAACACCCGCGCATTGACCAGCGAGGCGCGGAGTTTCGACAGATCACCTTCGCTCGCCTCGGGGAAGCGTTGCATCAGCAAGTCACTCATCGCCAGCCCGAGCACAGCGTCGCCAAGAAATTCGAGCTTTTCGTTGTGTCCTTCGCCCGCTCGCAATTGGCTCGAACGATGGGTCAGCGCGAGCAGCAACAGTTCTCCCCGCTGGAAAGTGTATTGCAGAGTGACTTCGAGGGGCGTGGGGTCAGACATGACGAGTCCCGAGCTACGAATCACGCGCCACGAGCTACGAGCCGCGAATCTCTCCCCACAAGAGCTCGCCTTTCGCGCGAGTGATGGCGACTTGGACTTCTCGATTCATATGGGCGTCGGTTCCCGGGGCAAGGATGCGGAGATAATTGCGGCTATAGCCTTTGAGCAGTCCGCTGCTTTTATCACGGGTGTGCTCGAAGAGGACTGGTAACGTCTGGCCGACGAATTCGCGTGCAAACGTCGCTTTCTTGTGTTCGCCGAGTTTACGGATGCGCCGAGATCGTTCATCAATGATCGGTTGCGCCACTTTGTCACCGAATTTTGCTGCCGTCGTGCCGCTCCTGACCGAATAAGGAAAGACGTGAAAATAGGTAAACGGACTTTCTTCTAAAAACGCGAGGCTGTGCGCGAACTCTTCTTCTCCTTCGCCAGGGAACCCAACAATAAAGTCGGTACCAAGCGATGCGTGTGGCAAGGCCGTGCGCACCCGCGTCAACACCTCGCGAGCCAGCGCAGTATCGTAGCGGCGGCGCATGCGAGCGAGCACGGCATCGTCGCCAGCTTGCATGGGAATATGCAGGTGCGGGCACAGTGAGTCCGACTGGGTAAGCAGGCGCAGCAAGTCGTCACCGATTTCGTGTGGGTCGATGGAACTGAGCCGCAGGCGCGGCACGAGGCGGCGCTCGAGAATAGCTTCGAGCAGCCACGTGAGAGTCACTGGCGGGTCGAGGTCTTCACCATACCCGCCCAGGTGAATGCCAGTGAGTACGACTTCTTGGAATCCCTGTTGCGTCAGCCGTTCGAGTTGTTCGATGACTACACGTGGCGGTACGCTACGGCTTTTGCCGCGCGACATTGGTACGATGCAGAACGTGCAGAACAGATCGCAGCCTTCTTGGATTTTGAGAAAGGCGCGAGTTTGCCCGCGAAAAGTGAGGGCACCGAGAGTGTCTACCCGTGGCAAGGTGCCATCGCTGGGGTTGCGTAAATTGCTGACGGCGATGCGTTCACTGAGTTCAGCATTCACTGCGCGTAGCAGATCGTCGAGGCGATTCAAGCCGATGACGTGATCGACTTCCGGCACTTTGGCCACGGACTTGGGGCTGACCTGAGCATAGCATCCAGTCATGATGACACGTGCGGCCGGGTTCGTCCGTTTCGCCCGTCGCGCAAGCTGACGGCTTTCGGCATCGGCTTGATTCGTGACCGTGCAGCTATTGACGATATATACGTCGGCTGGCGCAGAGAACGGCACGAGCCGATGTCCGTCGGCCTTCAAGCGGTCTTCCATCGTGGCCGAGTCGTACTGATTGACCTTACAACCCAGCGTTGTCACTGCGACTCGTAACATGATCTACAACGCTCCTTCGATCCAGCCGCCGCCCAAGACGCGCTCACCGTCATAGAACACCGCAGCTTGACCGGGTGTGACTGCTGGAGAGGCCGTATGAAACCAGACCAGTGCCTTCCCATCCGGCTGCGGCACGACACGTGCCGGCAAGGCAGGGTGGCGATAACGAATTTTGACGGTAATGGGCTGGCTCTTATCTGGTACGTCTTCTGTCCAACTGACGTTCGTCGCCTTCAGCCCAGGTGCTCCCAGGTGGTTTTTTTCACCCACCATGACGCGCCCATTCTGGGCGTCAATCTGCGTGACGTAGCGAGGCTCCGACAGGCCACCGATAGCCAAGCCGCGACGTTGCCCGATGGTGAAGCGATGAATGCCGGTATGTTGGCCAAGGATATTCCCGTCGTGATCGACGATCTCGCCGGGAGTGAGCTGTTCTGGGGCAAGACGCTGCTCAATGAAGCGTGCGTAGTCGCCATCCGGAATGAAACAAATATCCTGGCTTTCCGGCTTCTCGGCGAGCCGCAACCCCAACTGTCGTGCCTTCTCGCGCACTTCGTCTTTCGTCATGTGACCGACTGGGAACAGGGTACGTGCCAGTTGCGCCTGATTCAAAGTAAACAGAAAATAGGACTGGTCTTTGCGCGGATCGGTTCCTTTGAGGAGCTGATAGCGCTCACTCTGAGCATTGTGTTGGATACGCGCGTAATGGCCAGTCGCGACGAAATCGGCATCGAGTTCTCGCGCTCGTTTCCACAGCAGGTCGAATTTTAGATCGCGATTGCACAGGAGACAGGGATTCGGAGTGCGACCACGCCGGTACTCGTCGGTGAACACATTCATCACGCGCTGCTGGAAGGCATCTTTGAGGTTGAGGACATAGTACGGAATCTCGAGATGCTCGGCCACGCGGCGGGCGTCTTGAAAATCGTCGATTGAACAACACCCGCCGTCGCGGCTTTCGACATTGCCGGCCAGCAGCATGGAAATTGCGATGACCTCGTAGCCGGCTTCGACGAGCAACGCCGTCGCGACTGCACTATCTACGCCGCCGCTGAGCGCGGCTAGGACGCGCTTGCCGCGCGGCACATGCTGAGTGCTGAGTGTTGAGT
>SYOC01000334.1 GCA_005804965.1 Pseudomonadota bacterium | reverse complement strand
GCCCGCACCCTGCCCAATTTCGAGGAGAAGATCCTGCCCGTCATTAAAGCAGGACGCAACGTGCAAGTGGACGCGCACGGCAACAGTCTGCGTTCAATCGTCATGCATCTCGACCAACTCACGCGCGCACAAGTGCTGGATCTTAATCTCGGCACCGGCGTGCCGATCATGTACGAGATTGATGCCGAAGGGAAAGTGCTGAGTAAGCAGATTCTTTAGGCAATAGGGGAAAAAGGTGATCTACTGCGGCAACTTGAAATACTTGCCCCGGAAAAACAGCAGCGGGCGGTCGCCGAGCACCTTGGCGTTCTGGACTTCGCCCACATAGATCGTGTGGTCACCACCTTCGTAGGCATTGGCGACTTTGCACTCGATGTGCGCCGCTGCGCCATCGAGGAGTGCGACGCCCAGCTCGCCTAGCTGATAGGAAACGCCTTCGAATTTCTCGATGCCTTTGGTAGCGAAACGGTTGGAAAGCTGATCCTGATCGTCACTCAAAAAATTCACGCCAAAGACCTGGGATTCGTCAAAGCAGGCATAGCAATCGACCTTTTTATCCACGCAGATGAGCAGGAGCGGAGGATCGAGCGAGAGGGAGCTGAAGGCGTTCGCTGTCAGTCCAAAGGGTTTTCCGGCGGCGTTTTTGGTAGTGATGATCGTCACGCCGGTGGCGAAATTCCCCATGACGTTGCGCAGCTCGCGTTGATCGATGGCCATAGCTCCTCCTGGTGGTGGTCCGCGTGTTCAGACTGCTACCAGAGCGGTCACTGTTCTGTCAATGACGTTGAATGACCGTCCCCACATACACGTAGGGAAGATCAAGCGAAGTGATCGGACGATCCTGGGTGCGCACTTCTGCGTGCGCAATCGACGCGACAAAAAGCGTGTGGTCACCGGCAGGGTAGCTCGCAACCACGCGGCATTCCAACACTGCCAGCGCAAGGCGCAGGAGTGGCACTCCGGTCGTTCCTATGTCATAAGCAAACGCTTCGAGATTGTCCGGCGTGCGGGCAGCGGCGGAGAAAAAATAATCTTCCAGCGCTTTGCTATTCCCACCGACGACATTCAACCCGAATAGGCCTTGGCGGGCGAGGATGCCGTGGCTGAAGTGACGCTGATCAACGGCCGCCATAATCAGCGGCGGATCGCCGGAGACTTGCGTGACCCAGGACGAGGACATGCCGTGTCGCAGCGTCCCCTCGCTCACGGTCAGCACGTAGATGCCGGTGGTAATGGTGCTCAACGCCTCAGCGAGTGTGTGTTCCATTGATGTGACCTTTCGTCGGAGGGGCGGCTTGCTGATTTACGTTCTTTGTGCGCCACCATCTTGCTGCGCCCCTAACGTCTCGCGCGCCCCAAGTCCGAGCAGCGCCACGCCTGCCGTGCAAGCGGCGATAGTCAGAAACGCCAAAGTAAATCCGAAACGCTCCGCCGCCCACCCGATAAACACCGGACCAAGAAGCAACCCGAAATCTCCACTGACCCGGTACATCCCCATGACGGAACCGACTGCTCCTTTGGGGGCAATATCTGCGATGATCGCTGCCGGTGCCGGACCAAGATAGCCCACCACAATCCCAAAGACACTGCTGAGCAAAGCCAGCCGCACCAGGGTGGTCGCCCAGGGACACAGCAGCATGACCCCAACCAGCAGCCACACCATCGGGAGCGTCACGCGCAACCGCCCCGCGCGATCAAGCAAGCGCCCGGCATGCCAAAGAATCGCGAAATTGGCCAGCGAGCAGAGTGATTGCAAAATGCCGATACCGGTTTCTCCAATGCCAGTTTCTTGTTGTGCAAACAACGGAATCAGATTCTGCATCATCCCCGAGCGCACCGCAAAAATCAAAAACGTGAGAACGCAGACGAAGCGAAACGTGGCATCGCGCAGGAGTTGCGTCACGGCACCGTGCCCGAGCGTCGGCTTCTTTTCTAGGATGTCTCCTTTAGGAGAAGTCACAGCAGGGAATTCGCCGATCCAGCGCAGACACAGCAAGGTCACAATGAAAGACAGCACCGCCATGGCCCAAAACGGCGCTCGCAAACTGTGAAACAGGCTGGCCGAGAAGCCGCCGACGGTAGGGCCAAATGACACGCCCAGCAGCAGCATGCTTTGATAAAACCCCATCGCTCTGCCCATGTGCTGAGGTGCGACCGTATGCGCCAGAAACGCCATGGCGGTAATGATGAACAACGCCGACCCGACGCCGCCGAGCAGGCGAAACCAGAGCAACGCCTGGAAATCGGTGGCCCAGACGGAGAACACTGCTGACACCGTGACGATTGCCGCCCCGCCACTCGCGACTAAACGTGGACTCATCCGATCTACCATCGCTCCGCCGATAAAATCGAAAGGAATGCGTCCAACTGCGAATGCCGACACCAACGCTCCAGCTCCGGCATAGGAGACGCCAAATTCTTGCGCCAACAACGGCAATACCGGCGAGATGACGCTGGAGCCCAGCATAATCACGAGCGTCATGACAGAAATGACAATGACTTGCGGGTCAAGATCTGAGGCAAAGCGCTGGGAAAATGACACGTTGAAATGGATCTGCCTTCATGGTCACAGCGTCGCCACATGCGGCTGAGTCAGCATCCGCGCTACGTCCTTGTCGCATGCCGGCGCATGACCGAACACTTTTTCCCATACCGATGCAGTTTCCATGCACATGTACTGTGGCGTTTGTGGGGCAGCTTCTTTCAGCCAAGCAGAGATAGTGCGGTACATTTTCACGCGCAAAGCTTGGAAGGTGCGCCACTTGCCATCATCACAGAGGATCTGTTCGCCCGAGAGCAGCCGGGTTTGCGGAAAGCGCCGACGCGCAGTAGCACGCAACGCTGGTGTCATGCGTAAACTTCCCAAACTCACCCACGCAACCCGGCGCGGATCAACGGCGGAGAAGGCTTGCGCGATGGCGTCGCGATACCCCTCTTCCCATTGTGGATACTCGATCAAAGGATCGAAATGGAAGCCGACCTTGTAGCCAGCGGCTTGTACGCGTTGTGCTGCACGGAGCCGCTCGGCAAACGATGCCGTACCGTGCTCTTCGCTCTCAACAATAGCTGGCGGTGTAAGCGACCACGACACGACCACGCGCTCTTGAGGGTCATACTTGAGGAGGTCCTCAATGCAATCGCTCTTGGTCTTGAGTTCGAGCAGGACATTCTTACGGGTAGCGAAAAACGGCACGAGGTCGCCAGAAAACCCGAGTAGCGGGTCAAGCGCGAGGCTGTCAGAAAGCTCGCCGGTACCGATACGGAACTGGCGCCAGGGTTGACGATCTACGGCTTTGGCGACTTCGCTCGTGAGATCTTCAACGTTGGTAAAGACCTTCAGGAGCGGATTGTTCGCCAGATACTCTTGGAGAAAACAGTAGCTACAATCCATCGGGCAGTTGGAAATCAAACTCACGACTAAATAGTTGCAGCACACCAGACCAGCAGTGCCGGCAGGACAATGCTCAAGAAACGTTGACCGCTGACGGGTAAACAGCAAGCGACGTTTCCCTGCGGCGAACGAGTCGGCTTCGTTGCGTGGCGACAGCTCGCGTTCCCATCCCGGCTCGACGATACGCACCGGCGTTTCTGGCAAACGAGCACGTGCGCGAAGCACGACTGGGGCGTTTTCCTCTCCACGTTCGATCAGGATTTCTTCAGGCTGGTAGCGTTTCATATGTTCATTTCTTACGAGAAAAAGGTAGGGGCGAGGTCACCTCGCCCCTACAGACTCCGTCACACCTGATCCAACAGCGTGAACAAGCGCAGCACCGCGCCATCTTCTAACCGCTGGTGCAGTCGTGTGAGCTGCTCGCTCAGCTCTTTTGCATTACGCGCCTTGATCTCAATCGTTATGTCTTCGCCTTCCAACGATGGCGGGAATGATACCTGCACTCGTCCGCCGAGGTCCAGCGCCTTCACCGCAGCTCGTAACTCGTCCTCCAGCTGGGAAAGGCGTGGATAGCGGATTTTACGCAATCCTTCTTTGACAGCTTTCAGCTTGTCATTACGCCCGAGCTGGGCTGTCAGCGGGCGACGGAGTTCTGTACGTGCAAGCAATGCAGCAATGCTGCCGCCATCACGTAACATGATTTCTTCGCACCAATCGAGGAAATCGCGCAGATGATTTTCGCCCAGCTGTAGGACCTGGACCAACTCCCACAACGCAGCTTGATCCGGCACTGTCCACGCCTGCCAGCGGGCAACTGTCTGCGGACTCAGGCGTTTTTCCCGAGCGTAAGCCGTCACTTGGTCAGCAATGTCGTATCGTTCATCGTTCATCATTCATCATTTCTGCCCGATGCACTGCCGCCAACCGAGCATACTCCTCTCCACCACTCCCACGTTTCTGTGCCCCTTGCACTAAAATGGCGCATTTCGCCTGTAAGGTTGCGACGGCTTGGGCACGCTGCTCAAGCGAAAGCGTACCAGAATCTAGCAACTTGCTCAGAGCATGTACGCGAAACCGATCCATGCCCCAGAAGCGGTGGGAGAGTTGGTCAGCATGGCCGCCACGTTTAATCACGAGCGGCTCGTTGAGCAAATGCACAGGTTCTTGTACGGCGATGCGCAGCCACAGGTCATAGTCTTCACAAGCCGGTAAGTTTTCGTCAAACCCACCAAGCTGCTCGAAGAAGGTGCGACGCAGCATGACTGCTGAGGGACTGACCAGACACAGCTCCAGACTGCGAGCGAAAATGTCGCCGCTCGGCTTTCGATGCTTGCGATGAGGGTTGACCCGGATGCCGTTGCGCAGCCAGATTTCTTCGGTTTGGCAAATACGTGCTTCAGGATACGCTTGAAAAAAAGCGACTTGAGCGGCGAGCTTGCCGGGTTGCCAGAGATCATCCGAGTCAAGAAAAGCTAGCAAAGGACCGCAGCTCGCCGCCGCACCGGCATTACGCGCCGCCGACACCCCGCGATTTTCTTGCCACAGGTAACGGGCTTCGGAGAATTCATGCACGACAGCTTCCGTGTCGTCCGTCGAGCCGTCATCGACAACGATCAGCTCGAAGTCCAGAAACGTTTGTGCATACACCGAAGCCAGCGCCTCGCGCACGAACTCGCGACGATTATACGTCGGGATGATGACCGACACTTCAGGCATCAACCGGCTCCAGGGAAGAGGCTTGCGCAGGCAACGTGGTCAGGTCGAGGAGCGCCTGCCACAACTCAGCTTTACCGGCACCAGTCTCCGCAGAAAAAAGAAAAGGTGAGATGCTCCCGAGGCGCATGGAAATCATCTTGCGTTGCTGTTCAATTTGCCCACGCTTCAGCTTATCGCACTTTGTTGCCACGATGAGAAACGCTCGTTGGTGATGCATGAGGAAGTTACACAGTGCGGCTTCTTCCTCTTCCGGTCCGCGACGGATATCGACGATAATGACGACCCCGCACAAATTCTTCGCGGTGATGAGATAATCCTCGATCAAGTGCTGCCACTGCTGGCGATCCTGTTTCGAGACTTTGGCATAGCCGTAGCCGGGCAGATCCACAAACGTGAGCTTTTTATTGATCTCGAAGAAGTTGAGTTGCTGCGTGCGCCCTGGTGTCGAACTCGTGCGGGCGATCTTGCGACTCAGCAGCGAGTTAATCAGCGACGACTTGCCGACGTTCGAGCGACCGGCAAACGCGATCTCTGGATGCGTAAGTCGCGGATAGGTGCCAATCTTTGCGGCGGCACCGACAAAATCGACTGAGGAAATTTTCATGGGTATGGGAAGAATCTTTGAGTTGAGGGACTGGGTTGGGATTAACTGGCTTTCTCAGGTCAAGCAAGTGCAGAGCCGCTCCTTCTTGAGGGAGGCCCGCCATCGGCTCCCAGCGTCTACTGATCAGAACCGTGGTCAGCATGATCCCTCGTCGTTCGCGCAGCAGTGAGGTCCCGCTGGCCTTGACGCTCCGCCGCGAGTTCCCTAAACGTGCATGAGCAAGCGCTCAATCAACATCAATCCACATCAGGATGAGCTATGGGAATTCGTACAGGGGCGGAGTTTATTGCCGGATTACGTGACAGCCGCGAAGTGTGGCTCGGAAATGAGCGAGTCGCGGATGTCACCAGCCACCCCGCGTTTCGCGGTGCAATCGGCAGTCTTGCCGGCTTGTACGATATGCAGCATGAACCCGCTCACCGCGAAGCCCTCACTTATCCCTCACCGACCACAGGCAACCCTGTGGGCATGTCGTTCCTCATCCCGCGCACGCGCGAGGACCTCGTGCGTCGCCGTCAGATGGTCAAGATTTGGGCGGACGCGACTTGTGGCATGATGGGCCGCAGTGCGGATTTTCTGAATACGATGGTGATGGCGTGGGCAGCCAAGCAGGAGTATTTCGCCCAGCAAAGCCCCGAGTGCATGGAACGGGTGGGTCGGTATTATGAAGAATGCCGCGAGCGCGATCTGTTTCTCACGCATGCGTTGATTGACCCGCAAGTGGATCGCTCGAAGAATCGTGCCCAACAGGATGACCCCTATCAGTGCCTGCGCATCGTCGAAGAAACCCAGCACGGGCTGATCGTGCGCGGCGCGAAAATGGTCGCTACGGCGGCTCCTTTTGCCGATGAGATTTTGGTGTGGCCGTTTCCACCAACACTGACAGAGGCCGAGGCTCCGTACGCCATGGTGTTCATCATTCCGGTGGCGGCACCAGGGCTGAAAATTATCTGTCGTGAGTCATTCTCTCGCCCGGACCAGTTTGCCGATCACCCGCTCAGTGCGCGGTTCGACGAGATGGACGCCGTCGCTGTGTTTGACGACGTGCTGGTCCCCTGGGAGCGCGTGTTTCTCCATCGCGATATCAAGCTCGTAGCGCAGATGTACGCTGGCACGCGCATCCGCGAGATGACAGCGCACCAGACTAACACCCGACTCTTGTCAAAAATCGAGTTCGTCTATGGCTTGCTTTGTCTCATGGCTGAAGCCATCGGCACTCAAGACGTTCCCACCGTGCAGGAAATGCTGGGTGAGGCCGCTTCCTACGTCGAGATCATAAAGGCAACGCTCATCACCAGCGAACACGAAGCGCAGATAGACCCCAGCAATGGCGTCATGTATCCGTCGCTGCAACCGCTTCAGGTGGGCCGCACCTGGGGGCCGCGCATCTACCCGCGTCTCATGGAGATCGTCCGCCGGTTGGGTGCCGGCGGGTTGATGCAACTACCAGCGAGCAGTGCCATTTTCGACAGCCCCATCGGGCCAGAGATCGAAAAGTATTATCGCGGCGCACATATCGCGGCGCGGGAAAAAGTGTCGCTCTTCAAGCTGGCATGGGACCTCTTGGGGTCGGACTTCGGTGCCCGCCACACGTTGTACGAGCTGTATTACGCTGGTGATCCGA
This sequence comes from Pseudomonadota bacterium, assembly GCA_005804965.1. Taxonomy (GTDB): domain Bacteria; phylum Desulfobacterota; class Binatia; order Bin18; family Bin18; genus SYOC01. Next base: position 11,283 of record SYOC01000334.1, on the reverse strand, counting down.
GCGCACTGATGGCGGGCTTTCATCGCGAGTTCAAGAAGGAAGAATCTCGCGCGCGGGTGCAAGCGTTTCTCCGAGAGGGAACGGAGTGAAGCTATGCCGCGCAAGATTCTCCGCGCTGCCAAGAAATCCAGCTCGCTGATTCGTGATCCAGAGCTGCTGGAGCAGAAGCGCGAAGCCGTGGCCGAAGCCGCCTTCGAGTTGTTTCTCAAGGAAGGCTTCCATCGCACCACCACCCGCGATATCGCGCGGCGAGCCGGCATGAGCGCTGGCGCACCGTTCACTTACTTCCGGGATAAAGAAGACATCCTTTTCTATATTGTGAGTCGAGAACAAGACCGCGCCGGGGCGCAGCTTCTGGATGCTTTGAGCCACCAGATCGCTGAGGCGACTCGTACCGGCGCTGATCCGGTGGTCGTGTTTAGCTCAGTGTTCGCTACGTTCTTGCGCTCGATCGATACCATGCGTCGCTTTATTTTGCTGGCGTACCAAGAAACCAAATCGCTCAATAGTGAAACTCGCCAAGCGTTGATTACCCGCGAGAAGCGGCTCCAAGCGCTGCTTGGTGAAGCCATCCATTATGGTGCGCAGCGTGGGCGGTTCGCTGCTGACAACATTGCCCTCAAAGCTCATAACATTATGGTGTTGGGACATGCGTGGGCGACGCGCCATTGGGCGTTTGCTGAAGAGGTGGAGTCGATTGAGGAGTATCTCGCCCTTCTCCAGCCTTTGGTGCTGGCCATGTTAGGGGTCACCACCGCCAAAGAGGGATTGCCCTTAACCTTAGGAACGCCGACAGGACTTCGAGAGCGGATCGTAGGAGCACAGGGCGAAATGCTCGCCAAGTAGCTGACAACAAGCCGGAGTAAATAAAGGAGGGGACCTTTATGGCAACGCACACTGGAGAATTTGCTGGACAACGCGCTGGGGGTCACTGGGCAACGCATCGGCAACCGACGCGTGCGCTGCATGAGTATATCGCTGACGCGCCGCAAGAAGGTGTGTTTACGGTTGATCGCGCGGTGTTTGCCGATCCGGTCCTCTTCGAGATGGAGATGAAATACATCTTCGAGGGGACGTGGGTGTATCTCGCGCATGAGAGCCAGCTCCCCAAGCCGCACGATTTTTACACGACGACGATTGGCCGCCAGCCGGTGCTCTTGGTGCGGAATCAAGCTGGTGAGATCGGCGGATTTCTCAATGCGTGTCCGCATCGTGGGGCGACGGTATGTCTCGGCAAGCGTGGCAATCAGAAGATTCTGACCTGCCCGTACCACGGCTGGTCCTTCAATACCAACGGTACACTGGTCGCGGTGAAGGGCTACGCCTCTGGGGCCTATCCTGAAGCGTTCGACCGGCTTGACCACGGCTTGACGCGGATTCCACGTTTTACCAACTATCGCGGGTTTCTCTTTGGTTGCCTCAATCCCGCAGTGGACGATCTCGAAACCCACCTGGGGGCAACGCGCACGTTCATCGACATGGTGGCCGACCAAGCCCCGCAGGGTTGGGAAGTAGTGAAAGGCAGTGCTGACTATACCTACGCCGGGAACTGGAAACTTCAGGTCGAGAATGGCGTAGACGGCTACCATTTTGACATCGTTCATCGCACGTTCGTGGGCGTGATTCAGCGCCGGGCGAAAGCGGGAACCGACGGAGTACGCGCACTTGATGTCGAGCGGCTCGGAACGACGACCATTGGTAACGGGTGTTACGACCTCGGCAACGGCCATACCGTATTGTGGACGGACTACCCAAACCCGCAAGACCGCCCGCTTTACGAACGTCGCGGTGAGATTGCCGCGCAACTCGGTGAGGTACGTGCCCGCTGGATGATGGATCGGCTGCGCAATCTACTGTTCTATCCCAACGTGTTTTTTATGGACCAGACCTCGACACAGCTCCGTGTGATTCACCCATTGGCGGTCGATAAGACTCGCGTTTCCACCTATTGCATCGCGCCGGTAGGCGAGAGCGCGGCGGCACGCACCCATCGGTTGCGCCAATATGAAGACTTCTTCAACGCTAGTGGCGTCGGCACGCCAGACGACCTCGCCGCGTTCGAAGCCTGCCAAAGCGGCTATCGCGGACACTTAGCGCGTTGGCAACAGGGCTACTCGCGCGGCATGCGGCGCATCCAACTCGGTGCCGATGCTGAAGCGCAAACGCTGGGCATTCAACCCTACTCCAGCAGTCCCGACTTCTGCGATGAGACGCTCTATCATGGCCAGTATCGTCAGTGGCTGAAACTCATGAGCCAGGGACAACGTGCTGACCAGGAGGCAAGTCATGGACGTTGAACTGCTCAGCCGTTGCGCCGAGCTGCTGTATCTGGAAGCCGCTTATCTTGACGAAAAGCGCTGGAGCGAGTGGCTGGCTCTGTATACAGAAGATGCCGAGTTTTGGGTGCCTGCCTGGGATGAGGACGGCCAGCCGACGGCAGACCCGCAATCGCAGTTGTCGTTGATCTATTACAGCAACCGCGCCGGGTTGGAAGATCGCGTCTGGCGCATCCAATCTGGCTTGTCGCCGGCCTCGAATCCGCCGCTGCGCACGTGTCACTTATTGACGAACATCCGGCTGACGGCGAGAGCGGACACACGCCTCAACGTGTCATCGCATTGGCAAGTGCAGATCCATCGCGCGGAGAAGCAGCAGACGTTTGCGTACTTTGGGTTTTACGAACATACCTTGCGTCGAGAAGGGCAAGCGTTGCGCATTGCTGGCAAGAAAGTCACTCTGCTGAATGACGTAGTAGAAAGCGTGTTAGACATCTACTTGGTTTAATTTCGCCTCGACGAGAACGCACGAAGGAAGACCGCACGATGAAACTTGGCATCTTTTCGGTGATGGACTTTCACCCCGAGCAGCAAAGGTCGGCAGCCGGGTTCTATCGCGAGATGATCGAGCTTGCGGTCAATGCCGAAGCCCTCGGCTACGACTCGGCATGGGTGGCGGAACATCACTTCGCGAACTATGGACTGTGCCCATCCCCAGCGGTGCTGCTTGCGGCTATTGCCCAAAGGACAGAAAAGATTCGCCTAGGTCCAGCGGTCTGCGTGCTGCCGTTTCACGATCCGGTGAAAGTCGCTGAAGAATATGCCGTGCTGGATGTCGTCAGCGATGGCCGGCTCGATTTCAGCGCCGGACGCGGCTATCTGGAGCACGAGTACGCCGGTCATTCGGTGGATCGCGAGGAGAGCCAAGCACGCTTCGACGAGGCGCTGGAGGTGATCGAACTCGCCTGGAAAGGCCAGCCGTTCGAGTATACCGGACGCTTCCATCGCTACCCGCGTCTCGCTATCAACACACTGCCACTGCAACGCCCGACGCCGCCCATTACACTCGCTGCACTCAGTCCAACGACCTACGCCCGTATCGGTGCGCAAGGCTACCACTTGGTTGCCGTGCCTTACATTCTCGAAGAGCTTTCTGTACTCAAAGGACTGTTGGCCGGTTACACGGAGCAAGCGCAAGATAATGGCCACACCAGCACTCACCCACGAGTGACAGTCGCTTTCCACATGCATGTTGCGGCCACGCAAGCCGAGGCGGAAGCGCGGGCGCGGCCTTACATCGCGCGCTACTGTGAGACCCGCGCGGTCGGCAACACCAAAACCTTCGACCAGCTCATGCAACGCCGGCTCATTGCCGTCGGCGACCCGCAGCATGTCGCCAGCATCCTGCAACAGTTGGCGAGTTTTGGCGTCGAGCGGGTGTTGTGTCTTATGAATTTCGGCGGTATGCCGTTTGCGTTGGTGCAAGACTCTCTAGCCTTGACGGCGCGCGAGGTCATGCCGCTGGTAGGAACCACCTAAAGCAATGATCGCAAAGGAGGGATTATGAAAAACGGTCACGCCAAACTGGACTATAACGACTTCGTCAAAGAAGACCGCGTACATGGCCGCATGTACACCGACTCGGATGTCTACCAAGAAGAACTCGACAAAATCTTTCATCGCGGCTGGGTGTATGTGGGGCATGCCAACGAAATCCCCAACCCGGGAGATTTCCGCGCCACCACCATCGGCACCCAGTCCATCATCATGGTGCGCGACGAAAGCGGTCAGGTGCAGTTGCTGATGAACCGCTGCACCCACCGCGCCAACGCCGTCTGCCAAGTCGAGCGCGGCAACACCAAGATGTTCCGCTGTGCTTATCACGGCTGGACGTTTCGCAATAATGGCGACCTGCAAGGCGTGACCTATCATGATCGCTACGGTGAGTGGTTCCGCAAAGAAGATTTCGGCTTGCGCAAAGTGCCGCGCATGGGCATGTATCGGGGGTTTGTCTTCGGTAGCCTCAGCCCAGTCGGCATCACGCTCGACGAGCATCTCGGCCAACCAGTCAAAGAGCAATTGGACCTGTTCATCGATCTGTCGCCCGAGGGAGAACTCGACGTGACGGCAGGAATCCATAAATACGGCTACCGTGCCAACTGGAAATTCCAGATAGAAAACAGCATGGACGGCTACCATCCAAACTTTGTCCATCAGACCTTCTTTACCAATATCCAGCACCGGACTGGTGCAAAGCTGACCGGCCTCTTCGCCAGCAGCTCCAACAATCTCACACGCGACCTCGGCAACGGCCATGTCATGCTGGATTACCGACCCTACAACCGCGAGAACAGCCGCCGCGTGCAGGAGCTGTTGCCCACGCGCCCGGGAGGCAAAGAGTATCTAGATGCAATGGTCGCCCGGCATGGCGAGAAACACGCAGAAGAGATTCTGACTGCTGGCGGGACGCACATGCTCATCTTCCCCAATCTGGTGCTGATCGGCGTGCATATTCGCGTCATTCGTCCGGTGACGGTGGACCAAACGGAAGTGTTCCTTTATCCCACGTTGTTGAAAGGCGTCCCAGCGGCAGTGAATGCCGCGCGGCTGCGCGGACACGAATCGTTCTATGGACCTGCTGGTGGCGGCGCGACCGACGATCTCGAGATGTTCGAGCGTAATCAAATTGGCTTGAGCGCCCGTGTCGATCCTTGGCTGGTTTTGGCACGCGGGTTTCAGCAAGAGCGCCTGGACGTGGATGGCACCGTCGTCGGGCAAGTGACTGATGAATTGACGCAACGCTCCATCTGGCGGCAATGGAAGAAAGTCATGTCGCAGGACGGCGACACCGCCGCGCGGCGCGGAAAGCCACGTCAGTTGACTGCCGCCGCTGGTGGAAGGGGGTAGACACCGATGGCGGTTGACCGTCACCACATCGAAAACTTCTTGTATCGCGAAGCCCGTCTCATGGACGAGAACGCGTATGACGACTGGCTAGCGCTGTGGGCAGATGAGGCGTTGTACTGGGTGCCAGCGAACGATGACGATATCGACCCACAACGCCATGTGTCGATTGTCTATGAGGACAAGACGCGACTGGAGGACCGCATTGCTCGTCTGAAAAGCGGTGCCGCGTATGCGCAAGACCCAAAGTCGCGGCTGCGTCGGGTCATCGCCAATATCGAGATCGAAGAAGGCGACAACGGCGAGGTGACCGTGTACTCTAACTTCAACCTCACCGAGCTGCGTCGCAGCCAACAGCGCACCTTCGCCGGGCGCACGATCCACAAGCTACGCCCGCACGATGCCAGTTTTCAGATCACCTATAAGAAAGTGTTGCTAGTTAACAACGACGAAGTCATCAGCAACATGACGTTTTTGATTTGAAGGGTTCGGGCCTGCTTTTCTCTCTCCCAGGAAGGGAGAGAGAACCACCAGCACACCTGCGTAACGAGTGCCGAACACTCGCAGAGGCGGCGTCCGCTGGTGGGCGTGTTAGGCCATCGGCCTCATATGTCCTGCGAAGTCTCTGTCACTTTCTCCATCAACCAGACATTGATGAGCGTCTCGGTCGAGACTCCCTGCTTGTGTGCGCATTCCGTGAGTTTCTTTGCTAATCCTGGCTCCAGCGCAGTCACAAACACCCGGCGCTGAATATCCACCTCAAAGCTCGCTTCGCGTGTTTGGTCCCAGTAGTCCGTCAAATCGTGACTATCCCAAAACTCTGCCGCTTCAGCCACACTCTGGAAGTGTTGCGGAATTGGCTCCCGCCTCTTGTTACTTCTTCGCATAGGCTCGTTTCTCTTTCTTGGTCATCTCCCTGGCACTGACAATCAAGACTTCCTTCGTGGTTTTGTAGATAAAGTAGATGAGGAGATAGCGCCCTGCCGTTGTCCGGCCCATTGCCGTATACAGATCTTCGCCCGCCACATCCCCCGTCTCTATGAAACGAAACCGGCGTGCAGCCGCCAGGGCTTCGTCGACTTCTTCCGCCGTGACTTGATGCTTCCACGCCAGCTTGTCAACGACTTCTCTCAGCCAGATGATTCCCGTTACTTTCATTTGCTATACAGTATGCCTGTCTGGCCCTCCGAAGCGCAACCCGCGTTCAACAGGAAATCTGCTTGACACTCGTCGTCACGCCCCCGCTGCAAGCTGCTTCTCGAACGCGGCGAGTTCGTCTTCAAGAATGCTGAAATACTTCGCTTGCGGATGGTGGAACACAAGTGCCGAAACCGAGGCTTCTGGCTCCATCATGAACCCTTCGGTCAGTTGCACGTCGATGCTCTCGGTCACGCGCAGTAGCTCGAAGAGTTTGCTTTGATCTTCGAGGCGGGGGCAGGCCGGATAGCCAAAGCTGACGCGCACGCCGCGATAGCGGGCCTTGAAACGTTCGCGCATGGTGATGTCCACCGCGTCCGGAAAGCCCCACATCTCGCGCAGCCGTTGATGCAGCAATTCAGCAAAGCCTTCCGCGCTCTCGATCGCTAGGGCTTGGAGAATGTGTGACTGAAGGTAGTGCCCAGCCTGCTTGTAGCGTTCGGACACTTCACGCACGCCAAGCCCGCACGTCACCGTGAACATAGCTACATAGTCCATACGTCCCGAATCACGCGGGGCCACGAAGTCGCTTAGGCACAAATGCTCACCGTGTGCTTGACGGGGAAAGAGGAAAGTTTCCAGCACTTCGCTGCCAGTCGAGTTGTAGAGCTGGATGGTGTCACCGTGCGACTGCGCGGGAAAGAATCGGTATACAGCACGGGCGCGAAGAAGGTGTTGGGCCAACACTTCTTCTTCGACTTTGCGGACCTGCCGATACAACTGCTCGGCTTTGTCGTCGCGCTGCTCTAGTAGCATTTCCAGATTGCCCTTCAAGCCGAGATGCTTACCGTAAAGCATCGTGGGGTTCACATAGGCGAAGATCGCTTCCAAGTCGTAGTTGTCGAGCACATGGGCGCGTAAATCCGGCGGCAGGGGAATGTCGTGATTGTGCATCACGCTAGACACGGGCGGTGCCACAGCCTCAACACTTGCGACGTTCACCACCGGCTTGCGCTCCTGGGCAGCGAGGCGCTCTCGGTCCTGAGTAATCTTTTCGATTAGCGCCGTGCGACGACCGGTATCCACGATTTGGTTCGCCAGATCGAGGCCTTGCATGGCGTCGTTGGCGTAGCAAACCAAGCCGTCATATTCAGGAGCAATCTTCATCGCAGTGAACCGCGAAGTCAGCGCCGCGCCACCGACCAGGATCGGGCATTCGATCCCACCATTCTTGAGATCTTGCGCCGTCACCACCATCTGTTGGGCGGATTTCACCAGCAAGCCGGACAGGCCGATGATGTCAGGCGTATGCGTGCGGTAAGCGTCAATCAGGGTCTCGGGCGGGACTTTGATGCCGAGGTTAATCACTCGATAGCCGTTGTTCCCCAAGATGATCTCGACCAGATTTTTGCCGATATCGTGTACGTCGCCTTTGACCGTCGCCAGCATCACCGTTCCTTTGAGAGCGTCGGAACTCTTCTCCATGAACGGTTCGAGATGCGACACTGCGGCTTTCATGGCTTCCGCGCTTTGCAACACTTCGGCGACGATCAGCTCGTTCGCGTTGAAGAGTCGTCCCACTTCGTCCATACCATTCATGAGCGGACCATTGACAATGGCGAGCGGACCTCGCTGCTGTAACGCTTCGTTGAGATCGTCGATCAGTCCGTCCTTCGAGCCTTCGACGATGCAGCGAGCCAGCCGTTCATCCAACGGCAAATCCTTGCGCGTGTCAGTTTTCTCTTTGGTCTTTTTCTGGCGAAAATGCGCGGCAAAGGCGGCAACCGGATCGTCGCCTCGCCAGTAAATTAGGTCTTCAGACAGCCGACGCTCCTCCTCGGGAATCGAGGCGTAGCGTTCGAGTTTTTCGCTGTTGACGATCGCCATATCCAAGCCGGCTTTGACGCAGTGATACAAGAACACCGAGTTCAATACTTCGCGCCCAGCCGGTGGCAAACCGAAGGACACGTTACTGATACCCAAGATCGTCTTGCATTCAGGGAACATGTCTTTGATCAGGCGTACCCCTTCAATGGTCTCTTCACCGGCACCGATATAATTCTGGTCCCCGGTCCCTAACGGAAACACGAGGGGATCAAAGATCAGGTCTTCCGGCGCAAGGTGATATTTCTTGGTCAGGAGTTCGTAACTGCGACGCGCGACTTCGAGTTTGCGTTGTCGCGTGACCGCCATGCCTTGCACAGGGTCTTCATCGATACAGCCGACCACGACAGCTGCACCGTAGCGACGAATCAAGGGAACGACTTTCTCGAAGCGCTCTTCGCCATCTTCTAAGTTGATCGAGTTGATGATGGCTTTGCCTTGCGACTGCTTCAGCGAGGCTTCGATCACTCGGGCATCGGTGGAGTCAATCATCAGCGGCACTTTGACCTTGCGCACGAGGATATCCAAGAACGTGTGCATGTCCTCCAATTCGTCGCGATCCGGGTCGGCCAGACAGACATCCACGACTTGCGCGCCGCCGCGCACTTGGCGACGACCGAGTTCTGCTCCTTCCTCAAAGGCCCCAGCAACGATGAGTTCCTTGAATTTGCGCGAGCCGATGACATTCGTCCGTTCTCCAACCAAGATTGGACGTTTATCTTCGTCAATCACCAACGGCTCCAGACCGGCCACTGCGCTGCGACGCGGCGCTTGGATCACGCGCGGTTTTTTCCCGACCAACATCTGCGACAAGAGCTGGAGATGCGCCGGTACGGTGCCGCAGCATCCGCCAAGCATGTTAACCCAACCTTGATCGACGAAGCGCTCTAGCTTAGTGGCGATCAGTTCTGGAGTCTCATTATACCGACCTTCCTCATCCGGCAGTCCGGCATTCGGCATGCACAGCACCGGGAAGCGGGAGAGCTGGGCAAGAGTGCGAAGATGATCTGTCATAAAGTCCGGCCCGGTAGCGCAATTCAGGCCGATGGCAAAAAGATCGTTATGCGCCAGCGAGACATACAGCGCTTCGACGCCTTGTCCGGCCAACATCGTGCCCATGGTCTCGATGGTGCCCGACACCAGCACTGGCACGCTGAGGCCGATTTTGCGCATGGCTTCGTCAACACCGATTAAGCCAGCCTTGAGATTCAACGTATCTTGCACGGTCTCAATGACGAGGAGGTCTACCCCGCCAAGCAGCAACCCTTCGGCTTGCTCGGCATAGCCATCACGCATCTGATCGAAATTCACGCCGCCGGTAACCGAAATCGTTTTGGTTGTCGGCCCCATAGAACCGGCAACAAAGCGCGGCTTCGTTGTCGTGCTGTGGCGGACAGCCACTTCTTTCGCGATGTACGCCGCGAGGCGATTGATCTCCAAGGTTTTATCTTGCAGACCATACTCGGCTAGGACAATGCTCGTTGCCCCAAAGGTGTTGGTCTCAATGATATCGCTACCTGCATTGAGAAAGCCTTCATGAATATCGGCAATGACCTGAGGTGCCGTGATGACGAGGTGCTCGTTGCAACCTTCATATTCAAGACCACCAAACGCAGCAGCATCGAGTTGGCGAGTTTGGATGGACGTACCCATCGCGCCATCGAATAGCAAAATGCGTTCGCGTAGCAGGGCTTGCAGTGCTTTGGCGGATTCGGAAGGCCGAGGAAGATCAGACGTATGTGCCATAGGCCGGGCATGATATCCGGCACTCAGGCAGGAATAAAGCGGCAAAAGGAACAAAGGAGCGGGGAAAAAGAAGGGAATAGCTTGAGTGGTTTGTCCGGCTGATCCAGAGAAATGTCATTCCGAAAGGCCCCTCGACTGCGCTCGGGGTGGACTCCGCGACGAGGAATCTTGCTGTATTCCAGAGCATTCAAAATTCTTCGCCTGCGCTTAGCTCCGGCTGCTCAGAAACAAAATACTCGACCCGCCGGACACCATGACAGCTCGTCATTCCGGGCGAGCGCAGCGCGACCCGGAATCTAGCCCCCGCCCCTGGATTCCAGCTTTCGCTGGAATGACGACGCTGCCGTTCTTGCAGTCACACACCGGCCCCGACAAAGAACCGACTCATGGCCCACACCGAACATCTGCCCATCTACAAAGCAGCCTACGACCTGTGTCTCTACCTGGAGCAGGTGGTGCACAATTTCTCGCGCTACCATAAGTACACGCTGGGGACGGACCTGCGGGACACGGCGCGGCGTGGCACGACTGGGAGGCGCTGTGGCAGGAGTATGCGTGGTTGACGGCAGTGTTCGTGCGCCGGGGGTGGCAATTGCAGGAGCGGTGGCCGCAGCCTCGCCTCGCGCGTTTGCGCACCTTCCTGACGCAGTACCGAGGACTGATGCGCGAGGCCGGTGCGCAGTGTCTGGTCTTCTGTCCGGTGGGGTAATTTATTGAGTTCTATGGTCCACAGCGTCTGCTGGCGACGATGGCCTTAGGGCTGCAGCCGGCGCGGCTGCCACGCGCCGGGTATGCGTTGACGGTGGGGTTTCCTGCGCATCTCTTCGGCATCTACCGGACCCGGGCGCTGCGGCAAGGGCTGACGGTGCTCGACGTGTGGCAAGGGCCGGAGATGTTGACGGCGCGTTGCCGAGAACGAGTAGCGGTGCGGTTGTGGCTGCCGGTCGCGGCGGAGTCTGTTCGTTGACACAGGTAGCTCATCGTCTGCCCATTTAATGCTGAGGAATAGATTTTCAGGATGCCCGCTCTTCGGCAAGCTCAGGATAAACTCCGGTGGGCATCCAGGAACCTCAAGCAAAGGCCGGGAGTTCATCTCCCTGGATTCCCTCGTTCGCGGCATGGCATTCCCACAGCTATTCATCAACACTTTCCTGACTGACTATTAGTAACGATCATCGGAACGGCGGTCATCATAACGGCGGTCGTCATAATCACGATCAGACGAGCCGTAGCGGTCGCGGCGGAGATTATCGAGGTCACGGCGTTGACGATCAAGTTCACGACGGTTTTCCTCGATCTCTTCGTCGTGGGCGCGTTGCCGCTGATCCTGGCCTTC
>SYOC01000037.1 GCA_005804965.1 Pseudomonadota bacterium | reverse complement strand
GTATGCAGAAGAAAAAAATCTTGACTCTCGGAATCGCGACCGGACTTTTCCTTGTGATCGGTCTTGGCAACGCCAGCGCGGAACACACCCGTCGCAATAATGGCAAATTAGCCGGGACGTTTCTCTCCACGCGCATGGACATCAATGACGACGGCAGCTTAGCGACATGGTCAACGTCCCTGAACACTGGCACCTTGGGGAGACGAACCGTGCAAGGGATTTCGGAATCCGTGCCCACTGGTGCGACCACAGAATGCCCAGGGGGTGTCTCCATCATTGACGCACCTAATAGCATCGGATTTTCGACCGCCACCGCCACCTTCCCCAATGGCGACCAGCTCTATGGGCGGATACGCACCCGCACCCAGTGCGGTCTCGGCGGGGGAAGATTTGAGACGAATGAGATCGTCGAGGTTCTTGGTGGAACTGGAAAGTTTGCAGGAGCCTCAGGCACAACGGAAGTGCATTCCGTCAGCCAGTGTCAGGCTTTCGATGCCAATGCCACTCCGCCGCAGTGTTTCGGGTCGTTCACGGGTGAGTTCACGGGTACGATCACGCTGCCATAAAAAGTCGCTGAGTTGTCAAGTCGGTAAGCCTCGCAGCCGGGTTGGAACCCTGCGGCAGGCTCGACACAGGTCCTGTGAAGCCCAAGAGAGGATCTTTGCTTCTCCCAGGCTTCATCGCACTTCATCCGAGCTTCTCACCAAACGGCACGTAGGGCAGACCCAGCCCTAAACTCAGTAGCAAGCGGATGCGCGTTTTGCGTGCGTTCAAATGATCCTCAATCACTATCCCAGCGGCGCGAAGTTCGTCGTAAGCCCCAGGATAGTAGATCTCTTCAGCCGTCCTGCCACTGACCGCACTCGAACACAGCACCACCGACACTCCGCTGCGCACGAGTGCCACCGCTTTCTCGTAAGCCACGGGTGGGACGGTTCCCGCCCCGAGTCCCGCAATAACCACACCACGAACAGAGGCGAGATCGAGACGATCTAACAAAACAGCGTCATCGCCAATTCCCATAGTAAGAATCGGCACCGAGGTCGGCAGTTCGCTTGGCAGCGTGCGGAACCGTGCTCGCCCTGAGGACGACAACGGAAAGATAATGTCGGTCGCTGTCACCTGACCACGCGCTGCACCCCGGCGAGCCACAAAGGCATCGAGTGTACCGGTATCCGCTTTGTACACGCTCCACGCCTCGAAGATTTCTCCGTGCATCACTACCAGCACGCCGCTGTCGGCTGGGGCAGTCACAGCAACCCGGAAGGCGTCAGTCAGATTGCGACCGCCATCGTAGTCGGCTGCCCAGCCAGGGCGCATGGCGGCGGTGAAAATCAGCGGGATCGGTAGCGACCAAACTTCGTCCATGAAATAAGCCACTTCTTCGAGCGTGTCGGTTCCCTGCGCGAGCATCACCGCGTCGGCTCCAGCCTGCGCCTCCTGCTGCACCCAACGTGCAAGCGTCAGGAGATCACCGGGGCGGTTCGGGACGCGCAACGCCGAAGGCGCATCAAGACACCGCACTTCGGTATTTTCAGGAGACGTAGCACAGGCCAGCAACTCCGCCGCCGTGCGCATGACGACGCTACGTCCGGAGTGCTCGTCCTTGTCCATGGCGATGGTCCCGCCAGCAGCAAGGAAAAGCAGCCGTCGCGTCTGCTGAGCGCTCGTGGGCATTCAGACCTCAGAATCGTGCGGTTTGGCAAACTGAAATAAACAAACGGCGAACCACGAACGGGCATCGCTCCACCGGATACGCGGGCAAAAGCCAAAAGGTGCAAGCTGCGCGTTGATCTCGTCGAGATCGAACTTGCGCGAGATTTCGGTGTGAATGGTCTCGCCGGCGCGGAAGGCAACCGTCAGGGCAAGGTCGCGAATCGTCACCTGCTGCTCGCGCTCGCTACGCACATGCATTTCAATCTGATGCTGGACTGGATTGTAAAATGCGAGGTGAGAAAACGCGTTGACATCGAAATCGGCATGCAGCTCACGATTCATGCGCCCGAGCAAGTTCAAGTTGAAGTCAGCAGTCACCCCAGCGGCATCGTTGTACGCTGGTTCAACCACCTCAAGGGATTTGCGCAGGTCGAGACCAATCACGAGAAAATCCCCTGGCTTGAGTGTGTGCGCGAGTTGGCGAAAAAGCTGCTCCTGTTCGCGCGGTGAGAAATTGCCGAGATTACTGCCGAGAAAAAGCACGGCCCGGCACGATGCCGCCGGCAAGACCGACAGCCCAGTGAGATAGTCAGCGGCCAGCGCGTCGATCCGCAAATGCGGGTACTCCTCCAGCAGTTTGTGCGCTGTGGCTTCAAGCATGGAGGCGCTAATGTCGATAGGAATGTAGTGGACACGATCTTGGCGACGCTGGCACTCGTCGAGGAGCAAACGCGTTTTCAACGAACTCCCGCTGCCCAACTCGATCAGAGCACACTCGCCGACACTCTCAACAATCGCCGCCGCATGCTGCGTCAGAATCGCGGTTTCCGTGCGTGTCAAATAATACTCGGGTTGTCGACAGATCTCCTCGAACAAGAGCGACCCCTGCTGGTCATAGAAGTATTTGGGCGGGATGGTCTTTTGCCGTTGTTGCAGTCCGTGTGCCACATCCTCGCGGAAGGCGGAACGGATTTCGCTCGGGGTCGCGAGACGCAGGCGGCTGGTAGCAGAAAAATGATCGTCCATAAGTAATAGAGGGAAGTCGCAAAATTAGTCGTCTCGTGCGCAGCGCAGGCCGGCAAAAATTTCTCGCACCCAAGGACGATACCAGTTACGACACGTATGGCGTTGCACATGGCGGCGCGTGGCCCACGAGCCGCCACGCAGCACCCGATGCTGCCCATCGAAATACGGCACCGAATACCCATCGTAGGGGTGAGCACTGAAGCCTGGATACGGTGCGAACCACGTTGCCGTCCATTCCCAGCTCTGACCGATGCCTTCCAGTATCCCGGCGGCGGCAGCGCATTCCCACTCGGCTTCGCTAGGCAAGCGTTTCCCAGCAAACCGCGCATAGGCGTCAGCTTCGTACCAGTTGATACAGCGCACTGGTTGCTCCAGTCGCATGAGCACAGCACCGGCAAGCTGAATCTCTCTCCACCGGCCAGCTACACAGCGCCAATACGACGGATGCCCGGCATGCACCTGCTGCACCCAAGCCCAGCCTGGTTCACTCCACCATCTGCGTTCGCGAGAGCCGCCAGCTTCGATAAAGCGCAAAAAGTCGCCGTTCGTCACCGGCAAGCGGGCAATATGAAACGCTTTGACGAACACCTCGTGTTGTGGGCGTTCGTTATCAAGCGTGACGGCCCGCTCGCTACTACCGAGCAAGAACATACCAGCGGGAACAGCTATCAATTCCGGCTCACCAGCAGCGACGGTGGACGGCTCGCCCGCTGCTTGCGTTAGGAATTGTGGGGCACGCGCAAACGCATCAGCCGCCAACAGTTGCCGAATCACGGTGATGGTCTCCAGATGCTGCTGCTCGTGTTGGAGCACCATGTTGAAGATGCCGCCGTTTTGCAAAAGCGCATGGTCCGTCGCAAAATTGGCGGTAGCGAGCAGATCCCAGACACGCTCACGTACTGTTGCCAAATAAGCAAGAATTGCAGCACGGGGCGGCAAGCCGCCGCGCTCGGGCTTCGGCGTATCCGTCGGCGTGAAAAACCGCTCGTGCGTCAGCGAGAGCGACGGCAGGCCCTGACATTGCTGCAACAACCAAAAAGCTTCAGTGACGCCGATGTGACCGAGATGCCATCCCAAAGGACTAAAGTCGGGATGCACCTGACGACGAAAATCCACCTCGTCCACCTCGGCAAAGAGGCGGAGCGTGTCGGCCCGCGTCTCCTCCATAGCGGCACGCATCTCGGCAGCGACGCTCATGCCGTCGCGCTCCATTCCAGGCGATAGTCGTGCAAATCGAGTGAGGCGTCGAAACCGACAATGCTGGACTCGGCGATCTCCACCCACTCTTCCCCTGCCCACAAACGTTCGGAAGCAATCGCAGCAGCGGTAGCAAAGAGACCAGCGTTTTTCACGAAATAGAGTGAAGGCGCAGGTCCGCGATTCGCGAAGCGCGAGGCCACGATGTAGTCGCCATCGGTCACGGCGAGGTTGAGGGCGACACGAATATCCAACTCCTCCGCCCAGCCGGCTAACTGGCTCAGCGTCTCATGCAAAGCCCCAATGATACTCTCCAGCGTCACCACTTGGCCGTGCAGATAATTCAAGAACAAAGCAAAGATATGCTCCGAGTCCGTCGAACCGCCGATAGCAGTGTAATACTCATCGCGCAAAGATTCGCGAATCTGGCGCATCAGGGTAAAGCGAAAGTTCTCGATGTAGCCGTTGTGCATAGCCATGAAGCGCCGATAGGCGAATGGCTGACAGTTGCTCTGATCGACGGGAATGCCCGGTGTCGCGCTGCGGACATTGGCAAAGATGCAGTCCGAGGCGATATGACGACTCAAGTTCGGCAGATTGCGGTCACTCCAAATCGGCGCGACGTTAGTGTACACACACGGCGTCGGATCGACACTGCGGTTGTACCAGCCGATGCCGAAGCCGTCGGCATTCACCGTCCCTGCTGTCATCTCCAACGGCTGATAGCTCTGTACCACCAGCGAGTGTACTGGCTTGCTAATCACACTCTCCAGCGTCGTCGGCTGACCAAGATAGGCAACGAATCTACACATATTCGGTGGTGAGGGCTGAGTGCTGAGTCTCACAATGCAGAGCTTGTCCCTCTTGACTCAGGACTCTGCACTCAGGACTCTCCCCACGGTGAATGTTCAGGTTGCTTTAAGAGCCGTCTCCGTAACTGCTCGGCCTCGGCATAAATTGCCGCGTAGCTGGGGGCAAAAAGATCGAGTTGCGCCAGCACGATCCCGAACTCGCTCATTTGCCGAATCATGTCGCCTTCGGAAAAATAGAGGGTCAGGCCGGGAACTTGCCGTGCCTGAGCAAAATCGAGCAACCGGTCAGCGCGATCCTCGGCGAAGGTAATGAAATTGAACTGCCCACCAACCTGTCGAGCGACTCCAATCTCCACGGTAGGCGCACGACCACAGGCGAGCTGGAGACCTGCTTCGTAAATGCAAGCATTGAGGCATTGACGATACAAATGATAGAAACAGGTCGCCGCGCGACCGTTGATTTCCGTCAGCTTCACCTCGTTGTCGTGGCACCAGAATTCGATATTGAAGAAGCCGTTGTCCAACCCGACACTGCGAATCGCTTCGCCGGCCCGCTGAGCCAGCAGTTGCTGAATGTGCGGCGCATGTCGCGAGGGCAGCGAAAAATTATCAATCACCCGGGTGCCGGGATACGTGTTCGTGTCGGTGATCGCCCAGAGGTGCGGTTGCTGCTGATACACCCAGCCTTCGACCGTCACTTGCGGCCCGTCCACAAACTCTTCGACGAGCATGATATCGCGTGTCGCTAGCGGGTCTGTTTGTGGATCAATATAGCGTTGAAAGAACGGATAGTAGAGCGGCGACCACGCGGCATAATCGCGGCGGGCAATTGCCAGCGCTTGTTCCAGGTCCGCTGGAGAGTCGAGCTTAAAACCGAGGATACCGAGGTTCAGCCACGGCGGCTTGATGTACGCGGGATAGAAAGAGACCGTCGGCTGCGCAGCATGAAGGTCGAGGGCCTCGCAACGGATGGGAGACGGCTCCGCCAAGCGCGAATAGTATTTATGAATGCAGAGGAAAACAGATTCGACGCTCGGACCGGGCAGGCCGAACTCGGCGCACAGCGCAGAAGCGACGAGGTCGCCGACATCACGCGAATAATAGATAGCGTCGATATGATGCGTGCGGATGTACTCGCGGCAACGGTCAATATACTCCAACAAATTCAGCTCGGGCGAGGGCGTGCGCGGGTTGAGTGGTGCGTCCAGAAGATGGAAATTGTAGCCAGAGAGTGCCGCGATTGCGTTGCGATCTCTCTGTGAAGGACAGGTAATAAGCACCTCCACCGCCATATCTCTCTTCCTTCGTCCCGGCTCCCCGAACAGCCAGAGCGGCTGCATGAATCTTCGCTCGGCATTCTAGTGAGCCGGGGTGTTGTGTCAACCGTTCCTCCTCATCCGCATGAAAAGGAGAAATAGCGCTTTTGCCTTTCGCTCCCAAGCACGCTATACGGAAGCCCTGTTCCCAATTTCGCGCAGGAGGCAACCATGCTGCTCTATTTAGACACGACCCGTGCGCCCAACCCCAGACGAGTCCGCATGTATGTCGCAGAAAAAGGACTGACGATTCCCACCAAGGAATTAAACCTGCGTGCCGGCGAGCAGCGCACGCCGGAGTTCCTGCGCAAGAATCCGTTTGCCGGGGTGCCAATCTTGGAACTGGACAACGGCACGATCATCGCCGAAACCCTGGCGATCATAGAGTACCTCGAAGAACTTCACCCAGAGCCGCCGTTGATCGGTGCCGACCCAGTCGCACGAGCGCTGGTGCGCATGTGGGACCGACGCTGTGAGATCGGTGTCTACCTCGCTGCCTCGCGGATGGTGCTGAACAAAGGTGAAGTGTCGGACCATGCCCGCAAGACGTTGGTTGCCCGTCTCGCCTTGGTGAACGATGGCTTGGCCGGACGTGAGTGGCTAGCTGGACAATTCTCGATCGCCGATATTATGCTCTTCATCGGGTTGGAAACCGCGCATCATGGGCAAGTCGCTCTTGATCCAGCCTGGACCAATGTGAGCCGCTGGTACGCCGCGATGAAGACGAGGCCAAGCGCGACATTGTAGCGCTCAAGCGACGACTTCCTCAGGCGGCATGTTGCAGAAGGAGAAGCTCATGGAAGTGTATTTCTCTTTTTGGACCGTAGTCATGTTCTCTTTCAACGTTTTGGTAGTAACCGCCGGCTTCGGCCTCACTTTACACCAGATGCGGCAACAAGCCGCTCGCCAAGATGCAGTCTGGCAGAAATTGTTTGCCAAAACGGAGAATACCGAACGTTTATCGCAAGAGATCCTCATGCGCTTGGCGAACGAGCGCCAGCCGCACTGACATGAACGAAGGGCAACACCGCTTTGGGCAAAACGAGGTGAGCCGTTTCACCCTCTTCTTCGCGCTGACCTATTTCGTGCAAGGTACGATTGATCTGACTTCCGGTCTCGCCAACCAACCCGTTCAATACTTACTCAAAGAACAACTGCACCTGTCGGCTGGGCAATCCGCCTTCTTCTTCGCGGTGATCGGTATCGGCTGGACGATCAAGCCATTGTACGGCGCGGTGTCCGATTTTTTTCCGCTCGCCGGTTGGCAACGTAAGAGCTACCTGTTGCTGATGAGCGTTCTGGGGATGGCAAGTTGGCTGGCGCTGGCAGTGTTGCCCCCGGATTACACGACCGTCTTAGTCTTGCTGACGTGCTGTGCCGCCACGTTGGCTTTCTGCGATGTCATGATCGACGCGCTGATGGTTGAAGCCGGTAGACCCTCCGGCCTGACCGGCAGGTTCCAAGCCGTGCAGTGGGCGTCGATCAGCCTCGCGTTCACCGTGGCGCAATTCGCTGGCGGCTACCTGTCTGCCTACGCAGCACCGCAGACTGTTTTTCTCTTGGCTGCGGGTTTCCCACTCGTTACCGCAGCAGCAACCCTGGCCCTCGTGCGCGAGCCGCCCAGAGCGAACAGCAGCGAGAATGTCCGCGCCACGCGGGTCGCGCTCGGACAAGCCGCGCGTTCTCCAGCCTTGTGGATCACCGCCGCGTTCCTGTTCTTCTGGAACTTCAGCCCGTCACTCGGCACACCGCTCTTGTACTACCAAACGGATGTCTTGGGATTTTCCAAGACTTTCATCGGTACGCTCGCTGCACTCAGTAATGCCGCCGGCATCATTGGGGCATTACTCTTCTTTCGTTACTGCCGCTTTGTCGATCTCGGGCGGCTGCTGGGGATCGCGGTCGGACTTGGCGTTCTTTCTACCTTGAGCTTCATCAGTCTGGCTGGCCCCACATCCGCAGTCGGCATTTTCTTCGTCTCCGGTCTGCTTTCGCAAATCACACACTTGGCAGTTCTGGATCTCGCTGCACGCTCGTGTCCGGCACGAGCCGAAGGCACGGTCTTCGCCCTCTTGATGTCATGTCTGAATATCGGTCGCACCGGCTCTACTGTTATTGGCGGCTGGCTCTATGACCACGTGGGGTTCACTCTACTGATTTGTGTGAGCGCAGGCTTCACCGCGCTGTGCTGGGGGATCGTGCCATGGCTGAGGGCCAACGAACCTCGCGGTAGGGAGAGGTTCTCTTCCGCCCCCTGAGCCTCTTTCAGCGGTTGACTTCCTCCCGCATCGGGCATAAGGAATCGCTCGCGCACCGCACCACCAAAGGAGAACTTGTTATGAAGCTCGCCCTATATTTGCCAAACCTCCGCGACAAAATTACCGTGAGCGAAATCGTTGACCTCGCGCACGAAGCTGAGGCGCTCGACTTCGATTCTGTCTGGTCACTGGACCGCATCGTCGTGCCGGAAGCTTCGGACCGCCAGGAACTCACGAAGTCTTTTGGTTTCATGTCAGATTTTCCCAAGGCGCTGCCAGTCAGCGCTCGCGGGGAGTTTCTGCATGGCTTGCCGCTCATTCCCTATTTGGCGGCTATTACCAAGCGGGTGCGTTTGGGAGTCAGCATCATCGTCACACCGTATCGCGCCCCCGGCGTGTTGGCCGCAGAAATCGCCACGTGGGATCACCTCTCAGGCGGGCGCATCAACGTGGGCGTCGGTTCAGGCTGGATGCCTGAGGAGTTTGCCGCCGCCAGTGCTTCTCACATTTACAAGAAACGCAACACGCATGTGCGCGAGACGATTGAGGTGATGCAGGGCATCTGGACCAACGACTTGTTCGAGTATCATGGGGAATTCGTCGACTTTCCCAAATGTGGCTTCGGCGTCAAACCGATCCAGAAGCCACGACCACCGATGTTTTTTGGAGGCTTAAACAAGCCCGATCTTGCAGCGGCGCGGGTTACCCAGTACGGACTCGAAGGCTGGATCGGGATTATGGACACGCCGGAGGCAATCGCGACCTGGCGTGCCGCGATCAAGGATGAGCTAGAGAAGATCGGCAATGGGCAGGCTATCGACACGATGGACATTTGCAGCATGATCCCCTTCGAGATCACTCGCGATAAAACCGACCAGACGCCGCGCGGCAAGCTGACGCCCAACTTGGTTGGCACCGCCGACCAAATCACCGACAATCTCAAGCGCTATCGGGATGCCGGTCTGACCATGCCCTTGCTGTGGCCGCCGTTCAGCGGGACCCCAACCGCGAAGACTATTACAGACATGCGGCGGCTGGTACACGATATTTTACCGAAGATTTAGAGCAGCTTGCGATTGCATTTACCCTCACCCGCCCTCGCTGCGCTCGTCCTGCCCTCTCCCTGGCAGGGAGAGGGAAAGAGCCTGCCCCGGACTTGATCCGGGGGTGAGGGTCCCAGATAAGGTAAATCCAACTACTTCCCCTCTACCGAAAACCCGAGCAGGACGTTGCCGGGCATGCCTCCCCAAAAGCCATAGCCGGAGTTGACATACACCATCCCGCCAACGACCGTCGGCCCTGGCCCATCGAGCGAGCCGCCTTTCCCTTCCATGGCGTTCACAGTGCTGAAGTCCTGAATAGTGTCGAAGTCCCAGAGGACTTTGCCATCTTGCGTCGAGTAGGCGCGTAAGTGACCATCCACCGAGCCGGAAAAGACCACGCCAGGAATCACAGTGACAGCGGCTGACTGCGCTGGGCTGCATTTCGGACGACCGCCACATCCTGGCGGCTGCACCGACCACTCTTTCTTGCCGGTGCCAATTTCATATGCGAAAAGCCCGCCGCCGACACTGCCATCCAGCTCGGACACCATGCCGGCGTCTGGGTCGTCTTTGATCTTCACCCCAATGTCCGACAAGGCCACATAGATTTTCTCGGCGTCTGCGGCTGGTCCCCATTGAATGCCGCCGATAAGCCCGCCCTTGCCCACTCGTTCTTGCCAGAGAATTGCTCCGTTCTTGTCAGGATCGACGGCATGCAGCACGCCAGATTTCTGCCCAGCAACGAGAATCCGTTTGCCGTCGGGCAGCGTGCGTAAAATCGCAGAGGAACCAAAGTCGAGGTCTGGACCTTTCGCTTGGGGGCAGTTGGCATCGTCCCCAGCATCGCAGGAGATATTCCACGCATCGCCGGCCAAGAATTGTCGTGACCACAACATCTTGCCAGTCTTCAAATCAAACGCCACCATCGCGTCACTGGTCCTCGCCGCCGGGTCCGAGTAGCTGTCTCCGGTGGTGACGTAAAGCGCTCCACGTTGCGGATCGAGCGTCGGTGAAGACCAGACCGAGGCACCAGACGGCCCCCACAACTGCACGCCGTTCCTATTTTTTCGCGTGCGTTTGGGCTTTTCGGGGATGGTGTACCCTTGCCAGATCTTCTTGCCATTGGCGGCGTTCAAAGCCACTACGCTGCCACGAAACGTGCAACATTGATACTTTGGGTCCGCTCCCGAGGCTTCCTCAAACGAGGCCAGAGGCACGTAGAGGCGACCCTCGTGCAAAATGGGTGCGCCGGTCACGCGAGCTGAGGGGTGTTTTTCTAAGCGAGTCGACCAGAGTAAAGCTCCGGTCTTGGCATCGACAGCGTTGGCATTCGCAGACAGATCGCCGAAGTAGGCAGCATAGCGAGGAGGTTTCGTGCCAGGCACAGCAGCAATAGTGATGGCGCTGCGCATCCCCGATGGCAACTTCGTCGACCAATGCAGGCAGCCTTTCTCGGCATCAATCGCATAGAGTCGCCCGCGTAGTGTCCCAACGAAAATACGTCCACCGACGACAGTCGGCTGCGACACCATCGTGTTCGGCGGAAAGCCGAAGGTCCATTTGACTTTCAGCTTCGCCACTTGCTCCGGCGTGAGTCCGGCCTGATCCGCCGGTTGAAAGCGCGAGTTGGAGCGATCGACACTCCAGCCGTTCCACTGCGGACCTTTCGTGGGGTCGAAGTCGCCGACGGCAGGTTCGCATTTCCCAGCAGCAATTTCCTTATCTGCTTGCTCGTCAGCGAATTTCTTGCCGCTCACGTATTCGGAGATAGCGCGTCGTTCACCATCCGTGCGCTTGAAGCCGGTAAATTTCATCGAGCCGAGTTCGAGGGCATCGAGCACGTCTTGCGGACCCATGAGTTTCAGCGCGTCTAGACGCGGGGCGCGCGTGGGCTTCTCGGTGCTGTGGCACTGGGCACAGTGCTGTTGATAGAGTTTCTCGCCGTTGAGGGTTGCTCCCATTGTCAGCGGCGCTGCCCAACTAAGAGCGGTAGTCAATCCGAAGAGTACGAGCGAAGCGCTGAGTGTGGTTAGATAGTACATGATGATTCTCCCGTCTGGTCTCTCACTATTCCGCAGAAGCGAAATAGGCTGCAATGATCTCCGCAATCTCTTCAGGTTTTTCCATTGCCAGAAAATGGCTCGTCGCGGGGACTGTCGCCAACCGTCCGTGCGGCACACGCCCCGCCAGCCGTTCAGCAGCAAGCGCAAGAAAAGGCTCGGTGCGTTCGCCTCTGAGCACGAGCGTGGGGCAGTCTACTTGGTGCATCGCCGCGAACATGTTCATGAGGCGTGTCGTCGCAAAAATTTGCGCTTCGACCTCGGCCGGACATTTGAGCGCCACCCGTCCATCAGGCAAATCATAGGTGCCATGATTGGCATAATCCCAAAGGACATCTTCTTGCCAACCAGCAAAAGCATCCTTGCCTTGATAGGCGTCGAAAAGCTGGCGGCGATTATCCCACACCACTCGCCGGCGCAGCGTGCGCTCCACCAATGGTGAGCTGCCAGTCGCCATTTGGTCAGTGAACGGTGGCTCGTGAGGAATGACCACCGGCTCTAGCAGAGCCAACCGTCGGACGCGCCCGGGATGGGTCGCCGCATAATACGCGAGCATGGCACCACCGCCAGAGTGCCCGACGCCATAAAACCCAGACAGCCCCAGATGGTCCACGACCTGTTCTACATCGGCATGCATATGCGACCAGTGGCACTGTGCGAGCGGCGGCTTGTCACTGTCGCCTTGCCCACGCCAATCCATAGTACGGACGTGATAGCGCCCACCCCAGCTCGCGATCATACGTCGATAGAGGCGGCCAAGAAAACCGTTGGCATGAATCAGCAGCAGATCCGGCCCTACGCCGCCCCAGTCAGCAACATGGATCTTCACCCCGTTAATATCGAAAAAATGGCTCTGCGGTTCCATAGCGTCCCGGTGTAAAGGATGGCAGTCAGTTTGTCCAGGCGCTCGCCCTACCCCTCCGCCTGCGCTGGCATTGTGCTAATACATAGGACGTTCCTCCTAAGAAAGGACGCCGCCGCATGGAACACAAACATCGCCACCACCAAGGCCATGGCCGCAATCACGCCGGGCATGGGCATCATCCCACGCCGCATTTTCGCTTCTGCCCCAGGTGTGGCGGCGCGTTGCAGTTGCAGCAGATCAAAGCTCACGAGCCATCTCGGCGCGTCTGCTCGGCCTGCATGTTCATCTTCTATGACGACCCCAAAGTCGCGGCGTGTACTATCCCAGTCATCGACGGCAAAATCGTCTTGCTCAAAAGAGGGATTGAACCGAGCTATGGCAAATGGGTGTTCCCGGGCGGGTTCATTGATCGCGGCGAGCAGGTGGAAGCCGCCGCTATTCGTGAAACCTGGGAAGAGGTCAACCTCAAGGTCACTGTCCAACGGCTACTCAATGTCTACTCGTATCCTGGCTACCCAGTCGTCGTCGTGGTTTATCTCGCCGAGATTATTGGCGGAGAACTCCAAGCTATGGATGAGACGCTCGAAGTGCAGACCTTCGCACCGGATGAGATTCCCTGGGACGAGCTTGCATTCGCCAGCACCCGCGACGCCCTGCTCGATTATCTTGATCATCTTGGCGTATAGGGCTAAAGACTGCGCCGTTTCTGGTTCGGCATTCGAGCCGTAAGCCGGGTCGCGTGTTTATTTCGCAACGTGTTATAGTCTGTCCCTGACGACGGACGAAGAGGATTACGATGAGCAACGCAGCAACTTCTATCGAAAAATATGTCCATCTTTCCGCCGAGTGCGCTGATCGGTTGGGACGTCTGGCCCGAGCACGCGAGACCAGCGAGGATCTCATCGTCGAAAAAGCGCTGAATGTCCTCTTCGAATTGACTGATCTTCTTGAGCGAGACAGCGGAAGCCGAGAATGGTCACACCTCTCGGAAACGTCGTTAGAGCGGGTGTGGGAGAACGACGAGGATGCAATCTACGACAACTGGAAGGACCTCTATGGCGTTCCGACGCGGTGATCTCGTGCTGGTGCCGTTTCCATTCAGCGACCTGAGCACGACAAAAGTCCGACCAGCAGTGGTGGTCAGCAGTGCTCTGTACCACAGTCTCGAACCAGATTTGCTTCTCACCGCCATTACTTCCAAGGTGGCGGCAGCGACAGGACCGCTGGATTATCTTTTGACCGACTGGCAAGCCGCAGGACTGCGTTATCCCTCTGCCCTGAAACCCGTCTTATTCACCCTCGACCCTACCCGAGTGCTCTATCGCATCGGCACGCTCACCAACTCGGATCTTACTGAAATTGAGGAACGCTTGCGCCGCGCTTTGGGATTGTGACCCTTGCTCGGCAAAGTCCGCCGTGGGGAGCTCGTTCCTCGTTACTCATTGCTCGTTACTTCCCCCCGCTCACGCCTTCGCCTGCTTCTTCTCTAGCAACTGGCGCTTCCAGTCCAGCATTCGTGCCTTGGCCGCAGCCGCCTCGGCTTCGGGTACCATGTCGTGCTGCTGATAGAACCGCGACAATACCGTGAAGCTCATGGGATCTTCCGGAGTCAATTCAGTGAGACGATTAGCCGTGGCAATGGCATTCTCCAGATTGCCGGCATCGGCGTAAGCATGCGCGAGATCGTGTACAGCTTCAACATAGTTGGGATCGACGGCGAGAATCGCCTGGTAAGCGGCAATCGCTTCCTCGGTGTTGCCATCGCAGAGAAAATCGTAAGCGCGATCGTACATTTCCTGCATGTCCGCCATGAATCAGCCTCCAGGGGTGGTGCATAATCAAGCGCAGGCACAGTAGCCCATTTGCCTCGTGCGACCAACCCCTCATCTTCCTATGAACGAGCTACTGAGATACCTTCCGGCAACCACATGAATACGCAAATTCTCGACTTCATTCACGATCCCCTGAGCGGGGACTTCAACACCCTGGCCCTGCAGGTGTTTGCCTATCAGTTCGCCCATAATTTGCCCTACCAGCGCTTCTGTCTTGCCCGCCACCAGACGCCGGACACGGTGAAGCAGTGGCAAGATATTCCTGCCGTACCAACGGTGGCCTTCAAAGAATTGGACCTGACCTGTGGTCCACCGCAGAAGATTTTTCGTACCAGCGGCACCTCGCGAGGGCCGCAGAAACGCGGGCGGCATCTCGTCCCAGACTTGCGACTCTACCAAGCCTCGGCGCTCACGCACTTCGCGGATTGTTTGCAGCCGGATCGCCGCAAACTCCGCGTGCTCGCGTTGATCCCTTCGCCAGAGTTGCGGCCAGACTCGTCTCTCACTCAGATGACGGAATGGGTCGTGGCAACATCCGAACACGCAGGCAGCGCGTATTTCATCGACTCCGGTGGGATTCATCTCGATGCCTTTACTCAAGCCGTCACACAAGTGCAGCACGACGGGACGCCGGTGTGCATTCTTGCCATCACCTCGGCACTCGTCGCCTTCTTCGACCAATGCGAAGCGCAAGGCGACCGCTTTACCCTCCCAGGCGGCAGCCGCATCATGGACACTGGCGGCAATAAAGGCCAAGGCCGAGTCATTTCCCGCAATGGCTTTTTACAGTCATGCTGGCGCTATCTCAAAGTCGCCGGGTACTACTGTGTCAACGAATACGGCATGACCGAAATGGCCTCGCAATTCTACGACAACGTGCTATACAACCGCTTCCGCCGCAGCAACGAACCGCGCTACAAAATCGGCCCAGCGTGGACACGCACACTTGTGGTCGATCCAGAAACACTTCAGGAAGTTCCTCCTGGGCAGAGCGGTATCCTGCGGCACTTCGACCTTGCCAACGCTGGTTCAGTCATGGCCATTCAGACCGAAGACTTGGGTTATACCGTCGGCGAGGGTTTCGAGATTACTGGACGTGTCCTCGGCTCCGAGCCGCGCGGCTGCGCCCTGGCGCTCGATGAGTTTCTCGGGGCGCAATAACCAGGAACGTGCCTTCTGCTCCTGTTTACGGCGGGACACCTCCGATGCTATGAGTCTAGCGGATCATTCAACAGAACCACATCAATCGAAGGATGGAGTAGATGCAAATAGGATATTTTACTGAACGACCCTATCGCTGGTTGCCCGAAGAACTCATTTTGAAAAATCGTGCGTTCTTCGCCGTCTCGAACGAACATTTCGACCGCCAAAAGGCGTCCGACGATTACCATTACTACCTTGACGAGTATTGCTACGCTGAGGACCTCGGCTTCGATGTCCTCGCCCTAAATGAGCATCACGGCAACCCGATCTGCATGGGGTCGGTGATGAACGTCGAAGCGTCGATTCTCGCCTATCGCACCCGGCGTGCTCGGTTAGTGCTGATTGGCAATCCACTGCCAGTGATCAAACATCCGCTGCGCATGGCCGAAGAGCTGGCCGAGATCGACCTGATCTCGCGTGGTCGGCTGGTGACGGGTTGGGTGCGCGGTGCCGGCAGCGAGCAGTTCTTTAACAATGCCAATCCGGCGTACAACCGCGAGCTTTTCAACGAAGCGCACGACTTCATCGTCCAGGCGTGGACGCGCCCAGGACCGTGGCGCTACGAGGGGAAGCATTTCCATTATCGTCATGTGAATCCCTGGGCACTGCCCTACCAAAAGCCTCATCCGCCCATGTGGATTCCCGGGACGCTCAGCCCCGAGACCGTCGAGTGGTGCGCCGCGCATCGCTATCCCTATATCGGTCTTGGCACGCCGCTGCCGTCCACTTGCGATCTGTGGGATTTTTACGCGGACGAAGCCGCTAGGCATGGTTATCAAGCCGGGCCAGAGAACTTCGGGTACATGGTCGCAACGGCCGTGGGAGAGACCGAGGAAAAAGCCCAGCAAGCAGCCGCAGGATTTGTCTACGGCGGCGGGCAGAACGCCTTCTCGGCGTCAGAGTTCACCATGCCACCAGGCTACAACTCGAAAACTGCCATCCGTACTTTGGCAAAGACCCAGACCAGCGCGTGGCTAGGCATCAGCGGCGAGAAGAT
>SYOC01000333.1 GCA_005804965.1 Pseudomonadota bacterium | reverse complement strand
GGGTCGGTCCGCACCAGCATGAAGATCCAGTCGGCGTACTGCGCACCGGAGGTCCACACTTTCTGACCGTTGACGACGAAATAGTCGCCGTCCTCGATGGCACGGGTTTGTAGTCCCGCGAGGTCTGAACCCGCCCCCGGCTCGGACTAGCCTTGGCACCAGATGACTTCACCGCTCAGCGTGCGTTGCAGAAACCGCTCCTTCTGCTCGTCCGTGCCCCACTGCATGAGCGTCGGACCGCACAAAGCGATGCCGGAATAGCCGGGGAGCACTGGGGCGTGGGCGTCGGTGTATTCTTCGTCGAAGATGACTTGTTCCATGAGGTCGGCGTCTTGCCCGCCATACTGCTTAGGCCAAGCGCTGCCGACCCAACCGGCATCGAACATGGTGCGCTGCCAAGCACGCCGCTTCACGAAGGTCTCGTAATCCGGTGCGATGCGCTCGTCTCTGGGGTCATCGACGCAAAGGGATTTGTCGAGATTGGTAGTGAGCCAGCTGCGTACTTTCGCGCGATACGCTTCTTGTTCAGGTGTGTATTGAAAGTCCATGGAGCCTCCTGGGAGAGAGTAATGAGCAATGAGAGAAAAGTGCTGAGTGCTGAGTAATGAGTGCTGAGGACTGAGTGCCGAACCACGAATCACGAACAACGAGCCACGAGCAACGGGTACGGTTATATGCCTTTCCGTTGGAGGGCTCAACCGAAAGCTTCTGGGCGACTTGACGGCTGTCTGGCTCCTCCACTATCGTCGCTACCACATTGCTTCTGGTTGTGAGGCGGAAGGGAGTGTTGTTCTGTATGCTGCGTGCTGTTGCTCTTGGGCTTGTTTTGCTTGCTGGTTGCGCTGCGCACCCTAGGCCTGAGATTGTGGTCGCACCGCCGCCGGCTACGACAAGCGAAGCCGAGGTCAAAGCCGGACGTGCTGAAGCTGCGGCAGCGCGATTAGAGGACGAGGCGATACGTTTGGAGGAGACGGCGCGAAAGCTCAACGCTATCGCCGATCAGTTGGAAACTCAGCGACAAAGTCAGGGGCGAGGAAAGAAACGTTAATCTCCAAAGGAGGAGTTGGTATGGCAAAGATCGTGGTATTTTTCAAACGTAAACCAGGGATATCGGTCGAGGAGTTTCAGCAGTATTGGCGTACGACGCATGCCGACGTGGTCAAAAAGTTGCCCGGCATTCGGCGTTATGTGCAATCACACACCTTACTGTCGGGCTATCGTAAAGGCGAACCAGTCTACGACGGTGTGGCCGAGTTATGGTTCGAGAACACTGACGCTATGCGAGCGGTAGGCTCGACGCGAGAGTATGCAGACGTGCAAGCCGACGAACTCAATTTCCTGGATCGCTCGACCCTGGGCACAATCATTACCGACGAGTATGTCATCAAAGACGGGGCAATTCCTCCCGACGGAGTGAAGAACATCGAGTTCGTCACCCACAAACCGGGCATGTCTATTGAAGCGTTTCAGAAGCACTGGCGGGAGATTCACGGTCCGCTGGGGGCGTCGATTCCTGTGGTGCAACGCTACGTGCAGAGCCACACGCGACTTGCGATTTATAAGAGCGGCAAAACCCCGGTCTTTGATGGCGTCGCAATTACATGGTTTGACAGCACCAACGCCATGCGCGTCTCAGCAACCACACCGGAATATGACCGCACCCGCGCCGATGAACCCAACTTCATTGCGCCAGGGACGTTGCCGCTGATTATTACCAAGGAACATGTGATGAAGGACTGAGCTACTCGTTACTTCCTCTCCGCCCGCTGCTTTTCAATCGTGACCAAGGAGGCGAGCTTATTGGGGGCAGGCAAGCCTTCGATCAAGCGGCCGTTGGCGATGAGCGTTGGGGTGGCTTTCACGCCGATACGCTCCGCCTCTTCCACATCGCGTAGGATCCGATCCTTTGTTTGCGGACTGGCGAGGCAGGCCTGGAAGCGTTCGGTATCGAGATTCACGGTTTTCGCGAATTCTTCCAGATCCTCCTTGGTGTATTCCTTCTGGTCGGCGAAGAGCAAGTCGGCGTACTCCCAAAATCTGCCTTGGTCTCCGGCACACTCGGCGGCGATGGCAGCGGCGCACGAGGCCGGATGCACTTGCTGTGTCATATTGGGATTGCACGAGGAATCTAGTGGGTAGTGACGAAAGATCACGCGAATGTCGTTCGGGTTGCCACGGAGCAATTGTTTGAACACCTCACGGGCGTTAGCGCACTGCGGTCACCGGAAGTCGACAAACTCGCTGATGGTCAACGGCGCTCGTGGAGGACCTTCCGTGTGACGTTCTTGCCCGGAGATAGAGACGACAGGTCGGGCGTTGTAGTAGCGTTGAAACTCGACGTCGATTGCCGATGGAGCTACGGCAACGATGGGGGCATCTCCCGTCTTCGCAACCTCGGGAACGTTTTGCGCTTGCGACCATCCGAAGCCGACGACAGCGACAAGAGAACCCAGCGCAGCGAAGCCCAGTTGTTGGTTGGTGAACAACCTGGTCGTGCGTGCCAACACGATAGCGCTTACGAGGAGCCCGATATTCACGGCGTAGAGCGTCATGCAGAAAAGGCAGCCTGCTCCGATGACGAACCATGAGACCCACGCCATGTACAACGAGAAAACGAAGGTCCAGCCGCAAAGCAAGACTAACAGCGCCGGGTGTCCCAAAAACGACACAAGCAAAAGTGCAGCATACGTGAGCGCAGCCCATCCACCTATAGGAATACCGAAGAGATGTGCGTACGTGCTGCCGAGTATTGCATTACAGTTGATAGTCGAGCCGACGCTGCAAAACGGCGAGTCGATGATGCCACCGGTCCCAGCGCGTAGGTGAAGGATAGTAAGATACGCGCCGACAAGCAGTCCTATGCCAGCCAGGACGCGAATCGCCAGCAGCGGCCATTGTGGTCGAGCTGCGGGTTTCGGGCGGATGGCTTCGATGCGAGTCGCGACGCGACGTTCAGTTTTTCCCGGTTTCCTTGCCATAGTGAGCGGCAAACTACCACACCCGGTTCCGCTCGTCCAAGAGGGGGAAGTAGAAGAAATGAGGAAAGCAGAATGATGAACGATGAATTGAAGCAGGGCGAAAAGGAGAACGGGCGAAGAAGCCGTTAGCTATTAGCTTTCAGCTAGACAGTAGGAAAACGCCTCTGTCTTGGCTACAAGCTAAGAGCTGATAGCTAACAGCTAAAACAAGGAGGAATCCCATGGCTGGTCGATTAGATGGAAAAGTGGCATTGATTACTGGTGCCGGTGGCGGTCAGGGCAGGGCAGCAGCAGTGATGTTTGCCAAAGAAGGTGCGCGGGTAGTGGTGACGGATGTGAATGCTGAAGGTGGAGCGGAAACTGTCCAGATGGTGCAGGCTGCTGGCGGCCAAGCGGTGTTCCAGACCACGGATGTGTCGCAAGCCGCGCAGGTCGAGGCAGCGGTTGGAGTCGCAGTGGCAACTTACGGCGCACTCCACATCATGTACAACAACGCTGCCGTGCTGCATCGCAAGGATGCGACCGTGACCAACCTGGATGAAGACATCTGGAACCTCGTGATCGATGTCAATCTGAAAGGTGTCTATCTTGGCTGTAAATACGCTGTGCCGGAAATTATTAAAGCCGGTGGTGGTTCTGTCATTAATGTCTCTTCGCTTGCTGGCCTGGTGGGGATTGGCAATGTCCATGCTTACACCGCAGCCAAGGGCGGAGTCATCTCGCTGACCCGTGCTGTGGCCATGGGCTATGCCGCGCAGCAGGTCCGCTGCAATGTCATTTGTCCAGGCGGGGTGGACACACCCATGATGGCGCATGTGTTTCACAATCCGAACCCGCGCTTTCGGGAAATGTCGGCGAAAGGACATCCCATCGGTCGCCTGGGCACGCCCGAAGATATTGCGTCCATGGCGTTATATCTGGCGTCGGACGAGTCATCCTGGGTGACAGGTTCGGTGTTCACGATTGATGGTGGGTATGCTGCACGATGAAAAAGTTCATAGTTTGTGGTTTTTAGTTTGTAGTTTTGATCGCCTGTCTTGTTTTCACCTGTACAACTAACAACTGCCCACTGCAAACTAACAACGTCTGTGAGGTCTTCTATG
>SYOC01000332.1 GCA_005804965.1 Pseudomonadota bacterium | reverse complement strand
GACAGAATCCCTTCGACATCGCCTTTGGTGACGCGCTCGAAATAGGCCCGAGCGGTAGTCTCCATTTGCTGTTCAGTGGGCGTACGCATCGTTGATCCTCCTGGTTTAACGCCGAGGTCCTCTGCCCATACGCCCGCGCTCGCCGCGAATAGGTAACAGAAGACCGCAATGAAAAATGGCAGCTTGCTCTGGTGAGATGTTCGCATTGCTGCAGCCTCCTCAGATGAGCTTTACATCGCGGGCAAATCGCTCCATCATCCCCGCCATGTCTTCGTAGCTGCGGGCAAAATTGAAGAACGCGAGGTAGAGGTACGTCGCGCCGAGTTCTTGATACTTGGGAATATCGTCGATCATCGCTTCCGGGCGTTTCCCACGTGGCGAGACGCATAAAGTGATAGTGGACGGGTCGCGTCCGATCTTCGCGCAGCGCTCGCGCAGCTTGTCGAGCCGTTCGGCAAACTCTTGTGGGCTGAACACCACAGCTGCCCAGCCATCGCCATATTCTGCCACCCGACGCAGCGCCGGTCCGAGGTGGCCGCCGATCCAAATCGGTGGATGCGGTTTCTGTACGGGCCGTGGTTCGCAGCGCAAATCCGCGAAGTTGAAATAGCGACCGGCAAAACGCGGGTTCTCACTGGTCCACAGTTCTTTCATGGCAGCAACGGTTTCGTCGCTGAGTGCGCCGCGCTCGTCGAATGGTGCATTCAATGCCTGAAACTCTTCCTCCATCCAGCCCACACCAATACCGAGGATGACGCGCCCGCCGGAAAGTACATCCAAAGTGGCGACGGTTTTGGCGGTGACGACAGCATGGCGATGCGGCAACACGAGCACCGCCGTGCCTAACCGGATTTTCGTCGTGCATGCAGCCGCGAAACTCAGGACGCTGAGCGGTTCAAGAATTGGCGCTTTGGGATCAAGCGGGAAGGACCCGCTGGCCGTGTAGGGATATTTTGAAGCGATATTGGTAGGGGTGACGATATGGTCCCCGACCCAGACTGAATCGAAGCCCAAGGCTTCGGCAGTTTGCGCAGTCGTCCGAATGTTGGCTTGGACATTCCCGTGCGCAATTGGCCCAATGTGAGGCAAAAATGCACCGTATTTCATAAAGTTTCCTCCTGCGGCATTCGACTAGCATATCCTGTGCTGAAAGGCGAACGTGCGATGGCAATCTGCCGCGAGACATGCTAACCAAGCCTCTGGCCATCGCGAGCAAGTGCGGCGTGTGCCTGTTGTTCTACGACAAGAGGGCGCGGAAGCAGCGAGTCCTCGCATGTTCGTGCTGCGGCGCGAGTCGTTGCCCTGAGGGCAGAAAGAGCGCGAGGCTATTAATGGGGAGACTGATGTCAAGTCTGCGTTTGTTACTCGTACGTCATGGCGAAACGGTGTGGAATCAAGAGAACCGTTGGCAAGGGCAGGCTGATGTGCCACTCAGCGATAGCGGCCATATCCAAGCGGCGCACCTTGCTCAACGTCTGCGTGCCGAAGGGCGGCAGCTTCAGGCCATCTACAGCAGCGATCTGATGCGCGCGTTCCGCACGGCGCAAATTTTAGGAGACACGCTCGGCGTTCAACCGATCCATGAAACCGGCTGGCGCGAAATGGATATCGGGCGGTGGAGCGGGCTGACGACGTCGGAAGTGGCGACACGCTATGCTGAGGAATGGGAACGGCTGCGGGCTGGGGAAGATTTGCCGCGCGGTGGTGGTGAGACCTTTGCCCAATTCCAAGGGCGTCTTGTCGGGTCCGTACAGCGCCTGCTCGCGCGGCACGCCGGTCAGCAAGTGATGATCGTGTCGCACGGCGGTGCGGTACGGGCGTTTCTTTTACACTGCCGTAGACTAGAGATGGGGCAGTTTCGCCAGATCGAAAAGATTGGCAACACCGGACTCAGCGAAGTAACCATTTTTGCCGATGGCCGCGCCGAGATTCACTCGGTAAACGATACCAGCCACCTCGACAGTGCCGTGCTCGTCGGGGAAACGGTCGATGCCTAGAACCCATTCCTAAACCTTCTCCAGCCTGAAATCCTGGATTCCCGCTTTCGCGGGAATGACGAAAAATCAGGCACAACCGGGTCATGCCCGCGCAGGCGGGCATCCAGAGGCGGGGTTTTGGGATGACTTGTAACAAAGAAACCGTGCACGCTCGCCGTACCGGTGCTCTGTTGCTTTCGCAGTTTCGCAGTAAGGTTGCTTCCTTTTGCAGTTTCTTTCCTCGCGCTGGTTCAAGTTGAGCATCAGCCTCGGCCTGTGGGGGGTGCTGCTTTCCTTGACTGATCTGCATGCTTTCCGGACTCAGCTCTCCAGCATTCCCACGAACTGGGCAGTGGTCGGACTCCTCGGTTATTTGCTCAGCCAAGTCTTAAGCGCCTACAAGTGGCAAGTGTTGGCGCGACCACTCGGCTTCCTACAACCGTTTCGCGACTACGCGGCGTATTATTTCGCCGGCATGTATTTCAATTTGTTTGCTCCCAGCACGGTCGCCGGTGACTTTGGCCGCAGCTTCCTGTTGGCTGCCGGTCGCGAGCGGTTGCCGCTTGCCATCCAGTCCGTCGTGGCCGACCGCATCAGCGGGCTTGTCATGTTGTTGTGGGTGGGCATGGTGGGTGTTCTTTTGGCCGGCCCGTCGGTGTTGCCGCTGTCGGGGCGGATCGGAGTGTGTGTGTCCGCACTTGGGGCGGTAGCAGGGTGGCAACTGCTCCCATCGCTCCTCACACGCTGGGTGTCGCCAGACAATCGCTGGCGACGCGCTGTGCAGAACCTCGTCGGTCCTTATGCCGAAGCTCCGCGCCTAGTGCTGCGCGCGTGCGGACTCTCTTTGATTTTCCATCTCTTGCAGTTTGGCTTGCAATGGCAGCTCGCGCACGTACTGGGCATAGAGGTTTCGGTTTGGGCGCTGCTCGCGTACATCCCTCTGATTAGCCTTCTGAGCGGCCTCCCCATCAGTTTTGGCGGCATCGGGGTGCGCGAGAGCGGGTATGTGTTGTTCTTGGCGAGAGTAGGTGTCGGCCAGGAACAGGCCCTCGCGTTGGGATTAGTGTGGAGTGCTATTGTGCTGGCGGCAAACGCCAGCGGCGGCGTGGCCTTGCTGCTCTCACCAACGGCACGGCGACCATTCACCGACCCGCAACCTTGAGGATGCATATCAGCAGGAATTATCCTCCCGCTTTGCCGAAGGCTCATTCCTGCTGAGTCAGGAGATTATTCGCGGACCCACGCACGCATCTCTTCGTCCGTCAAATAACGGAAGCCAACGTCCAGCGTCACTTGATACTGGCCGACTTTTCCATCGACGATAGTGCCGCGGACTTCTTTGATCTCGAACCAGTCTAATGCCTTCAGCGTTTGACTAGCGCGGGTAATGGCGCTGGATACTGCCGCCGAAATGGAGGCGTCGGAGACGCCAACAATTTCGGTAATTACGTAGGTTTTGTCTTGCATGGCCATTCCTCCTGTCCGGTCGGTAAATACGTTCCGTGTCGTGCCTGTCGCTCCTTGCACTCCAGCGCGTTGGCTGCACCCGCTCATTCTCCTCTCCCTACTCAGGCGTTGTCAAGGAAGCCATCAGCGTGCGCTATCGTTTCTTGAACAATGCTTCTAGTTGCGCTCGGGCGCTGCTAGCCGTGGCCGAAGATTGCAGACGCCTCTCTTCTGCGAAGGCGAAATACTCGCAAAAATTGCCAATCTCTTTGTCGATTTGGTGGTCGGTATTGGGTTCTTGGCAGGCTTGAGCCGCACGCGGGTCGTAGAAGAGGCAATTGCGACAACAGCGGAGATCGACGCCACATTCTGGGCAGGTGTCGCGGCGACCGACGCGATCTTGCAACGATAATGCTCGGGCACAGTGGTAACACGTCTTCATGGCATAGGCTCAGCTGGAGGTCTCGGCAGTTTCGTTTCGCTCGCTTTCGGCTACTTCCGTCGGTAAATGCTTGTTGGTATCATAGCCGCTCTCCAGTCAGTGAGACAATGAGCATCAGCGATCTCCATACGTTAGTTGAGCGTTACACGACCTTTTTGCGCGTCGAGAAGAACGTTTCAGAACACACCTTGCGAAACTACCTCAGCGACGTGTGGCAGTTCTTCGCTTTTCTAGAACAACCACCAGGGCAAGCTGAACCACGTCCGGTTGCGATTGAGACGGTCGATCATCATCGCATTCATGCCTTCCTGTCCTTCTTGCATCGCGAGCATAAGAAAAGCTCCATCGGCCGTAAGCTCTCTTCCATCAAAAGCTTCTTTCGCTTCTTGCTCCGCGAAGGAGAACTGCCGCGCGACCCAACGCTGCATGTGGGGTCTCCAAAACAAGAGCAGCCCTTGCCCACGCATCTGACCGTTGATGATATGTTCCGTCTCCTTGAAGCGCCACCCACCGACTCACCAGCAGGGGTGCGCGACCGGGCGATTTTCGAGGTGCTGTATTCGTGCGGACTGCGGGTCAGCGAACTGGTGGGGCTTAATTGGGGAGATCTTGAGCCCGCGCTAGAAGTGGTGCGGGTGCGGGGGAAAGGCAACAAAGAACGGATCGTGCCGATCGGACGGAAAGCTCTTGAAGCGCTTGATTTTTACCGTGCCCAGATTCCGCTGTTGATCGTGCCAAAGAACCGTGCACGGGTGGCCATGGTAGGCGCTGCGACTGCCCCAGTGTTTCTCAACAGCCGTGGTGGTCGGCTCACCACTCGCAGCGTGGCGCGTTTCGTTGGCGACTGCGCACGCGCGTGCGGCATTGCCCTGCATACGAGTCCACATGCGTTGCGCCATTCATTTGCCACACACCTGCTCGATGCCGGAGCAGATCTCCGCGCGATCCAAGAATTGCTGGGCCATGCGAGTCTTTCGACCACCCAGCGCTATACGCATGTGAACCTTGACCGTTTGATGCAGGTGTACGACAAGGCCCATCCCCACGCCTAGGGCGACGCAAGTCCAGAGTAAAAAGTTCCGAGTTGCGGAGGCAAAACGAATGAGTGAAGTAATTATGCACGGCACCACCATCCTCTGCGTGCGCCATAATGGCGGCGTGGTGATGGCTGGGGACGGGCAGGTTAGTATCGGCAACGCTGTGGTCAAACATACCGCGCGGAAAATCCGTCGTTTAGCACAGGGGCGGGTGTTGGCCGGGTTTGCTGGCAGTACAGCGGATGCCCTGACGTTGTGTGAGAAATTTGAGAAGAAACTTGACGAATACAATGGCAACTTGCGTCGCGCCGCCGTCGAATTGGCGCGTGACTGGCGTGCGGATCGCGTGCTGCGCCGGCTGGAAGCGCTAATGGCGATTGCCGATCGTGAATCGTCTTTGCTGATTTCCGGTGTCGGCGATGTGTTAGAGCCGGACGATGGGATTGTCGCGGTTGGCTCAGGAGGGAACTTTGCCCTGGCCGCCGCACGTGTATTGGTCAAGCATACCACGCTTGATGCCCGTACCATTGCCTTGGAAGCCATGCACGCCGCTGCTGCGATTTGCGTGTATACCAACGAACACATCATCGTAGAGGAGCTATAACATGACGACTGCCGCTGATCTTCCGTTGTCGTTGACCGATGACGTGCGCATGCATGTCATGACCCCGCGCGAGATTGTGTCCGAACTCGACCGCTACATCATTGGTCAGCGTAAAGCCAAACGCGCGGTAGCCATTGCGCTGCGCAATCGCTGG
>SYOC01000036.1 GCA_005804965.1 Pseudomonadota bacterium | reverse complement strand
GCTGATGCGCATGCAGAGCCGATCCCGAAACTGGAGTTTGATCAGATATTATGTCAGTAATCCTGCGCTGCGGGAATGGCACACGCGGTGCAGCGGGAGTAGGCGTGGTCCAGCCGCTGGCAGAGCGCACTGAATGTGCAGGGCTGCCGATGCTGTTTTGAATAACCAGTGCAATTTGTATTGATTTCCCGGCTCATACCTCAGATATTATCAAAAAAAGTGAAATAAAAGTGACATTTGTGGTCTATGTCCAAAAGATGATGAGGGGGTGAGGTTTTGCACCAAGTGGTACTTGACTTTCTACAAAAAAAGTGTAGAATGTAGAGGTGCGGTAGAGCTTGAATTTCCTATTCGTTGTGTCGAGCGTGTGTCCTGATTCAATAGTATTCAAGGAGGTATATGATGGTAGCAAGAGAGAATAGTCGACGGGATGAAAGCGCGAGGGACGTCGGGGTCAACCGGCGTCAATTCTTCAAGACTGTGGCGGTGCTTTCGGGGGCGGCCGCCGCCGGGTCACTCATGCCAAGCTGCATGCCCGGTGGCGCGCCGGCGAGCAAAGGGCCGGTGACGGTCAAGTTCTGGAAGTCGCCGCACCATGAAAAGGAGGCGGATTTCTGGGTACCTATCATCAAGCAGTTTGAGGACGCGCATCCCAACATCAAGATCGAGTTTTCCGTCCTCCCCTGGTACGAGGCGGGTGCGCGACTCACCACGGCCTTCGCCAGCGGCAACCCACCTGACGTACTCTATGTCGTGGACGCGTGGGGACCCAAGTACATCGAATCCAAGTACTTCATGGATTTCGATGCTGCCGGCTACTCTAAGGAGGTGAAGGATCAGTTCGATGCGCAGCTTTTCGCCAAAGTGCCCAACTACCTCGGGAAGACTTACGGCATCCCCTTCCTCGGCGTTCCACGATTCCTCTACGTCAACAACAAGATGCTCAAAGACGCCGGTGTGTCGGCTCCCACAACTTGGGATGAGTTCACCAAGGTTGGCACGTCGACCACGAAGGGTGACAAATGGGGGTATGTGGTGTTCAAGCCGGGTTATTGGCAGGCGTTTTGGCCTTGGCTTTGGATGGCGGGCGCCGACATCATGAACCCGGAAGGTACGAAGGCGGCCTTCAACACACCTGAGGGTGTTAATGCCTTGCAGTTCTTCGTTGACTGGTGGCGCAAATACAAGATGCTGCCCGATTACGGCAGTTATGACCAGGAGCAGGCTGAAGACCTGTTCTACCGGCAGGGCGTGGCCATGGAAAGTGGGCACAACATCATGGCGGACAGGCTACCAAAAGAGTGGCCTGATGTGGATTTTGACGTCGTCATGATGCCAAAGGGGCCGGCCGGGGCATTTAGCTTTGCTGACTTCGGCTACGTCACAATCTCGCAAGCGTGCCAGTACAAGGACGAGGCCTGGCAATGGGTGAAGTTCATCACGTCTAAGGACGGCGCCGGCGCCTATTTGAAGAATGTCGGTCTCTTCCCGGCCCGGCCCGACATCTCGATAATGGAAAAGAACAAGGCATGGCCAGTTTACGTGAATAACATGGAAAAGATTCGCGGCGCACCCATGCATCCGCACTTCGAAGAGGCTAACAACCGCATGTGGGCTCAGATTGAGGCTGCGATCTTGGGTCAGGTGACCCCTAAGGAGGCGTTTGCAACTGCAGAGGGGGATTTCAACCAGGCCTTGGCGGGTTAACGGGCTTCACGCGTACGCGTGACCTTTCATCGCCACATGAGCAAGGGGTATGCGCAGCGGTGGTGTCGATCCGCCGCATGGTTCCGAATAGGGGGGGGGCTGCGCATACCCCTCTCCGCAGTTTGATAGGGAGTTGCAGGTCTATGTATGCCATTCTGAAGAAGATGAGAGCTCCGATCCTCTCTGCGTTCGAGAGGAGAGGCGTCAAGAGATCCACGATTAGCAGAAATTTGGTCGCATACGCGTTCTTAGCGCCAAGTCTAGCATTCTTCGTGGTATTCATGATTATCCCCGTAATATGGACCTTCGGCCTGAGTCTCCAGGAAGGGGGGCTGCTGAGGGCAACCAGTTTCATAGGTCTGTCGAACTACCCTACCGTTATCCGTGACCCTCGCTTTCGCATCGCCATGCTGAACACTCTGCTATATGCCGTCATGGTTATTCCAGCAGTGTTGACGATGGGTCTTTTTCTCGCTGTATTGCTGAGGCAGGTGGTTTTCAAGACCTTCTTCAAATCGGCGGTCTTCTTCCCTCATCTCAGTGCAATGGCGATCGCTGCAGTCGTTTTCTCTTACATGGTGCATCCTGAGTTTGGCCCGCTCAACCAGATGCTGAGACTTCTGCACCTGCCGGCCCAGAACTGGTTGGGTGATCCCCAGCTGGCGTTGCCAACCGTTGCTCTGCTGGAGATATGGCGAAGCCTGGGATTTAATGTGATTGTGTATGTCGCGGCCTTGGGTCGGGTTCCCGAGGAAATCTACGAGGCCGGCCGCTTGGACGGCGCCCACGGGTGGTCCGCGTTCTGGCACATCACGGTGCCATTGATCAAGCCGGTGATCCTGTTCACGCTGGTAATGGCCACTGTCTGGAACCTCCAGATGTTCGACTCGGTATTCGTCTTGACGCGCGGCGGCCCGGTGTACAGCACTGCGACAGTGGTGTGGTTCCTCTACGATAATGCTTTCTACTACGACAAAGTTGGCATTGCGGCCACGATAGCTATTCTCCTGCTTCTGGTCACCTTGGTGCTGACGCTGATCCAGGTGCGGGTGCTTCGATCAGAGGTAGAGTACTGATGAGTTTCTGTGGGGCTAGATATTCCGCAGGGCTACGCACCCGTGAAAGTGAGAGTGCACTATGACATCGTCAGGCAGAGTCACCTCCTACCGCCTTGCTCGAGTGCTTGCTCATGCCATTTGGATTGTGGCCGCCGTGATCGCGCTTTTTCCGTTCTATTTTGCGTTCTCTACTTCCTTGAAAAACACCCATTCTCAATTCACATATCCGCCGGAGTGGTTCCCTTCCTCACCAACCCTGGCCAACTACCAGTATGTATTAGGTGGTATGCCCTACTTGCGCTATATGGCTAACTCGCTCGTGGTTGCTTCGACCGTGGCCGTCCTCAAGGTCATCTTCGATTCCATGGCCGGCTATGCCTTTGCCAAGTTCCGTTTCTTTGGCAAGAAGATCCTGTTCGCCGTGATTCTGAGCACCTTGATGATTCCACTGGCAGTGCGCATTATCCCAACGTTCTTGATCGTGCGGCGTCTGGGCATTTTCGACACCCTGTGGGCGCTGATCTTGCCACCGTTGGCCTATCCGATGGGCATCTTCATGATGGCACAGTTCATAGCGACGCTGCCGTCAGAGCTGCAGGACGCCGCGCGGGTCGACGGGTGTTCCGAGTTTGGCGTCTTCCGACATACCGTCCTGCCGCTGATCAAGCCGGTCTTGGCCACGTTGGCGATCTTTACTTTTCTTTGGCAATGGACGGAATTCTTGCTGCCCCTCATCATGACTTACTCTCCCAAAGTCATGGTTCTCACGCTGGCAATCGCCAACCTCAAAGGGCAGTTGCTGACCAACTGGGGTGCGGTCATGGCCGCGACTTTCCTAGCTTTGCTTCCGATTCTCGCCCTCTTCGTGCTGTTTCAGCGGTATTTCATCGAGGGAATCACGCTAGGCGCCATCAAAGGTTGACCGCAGCCCGCTGGCGCTCATCCTCCCATCAACACAAAGAGACATGTCATGGACGATCGTCTGAGAACCATGCGCCAACGAGCGGAACAGATGGGCCTGGCGGGCGTCATCGTGTGGACGGCACCCCACATTGCCTACTTGGCGGACACAGT
Source organism: Pseudomonadota bacterium (assembly GCA_005804965.1). Lineage (GTDB taxonomy): Bacteria > Desulfobacterota > Binatia > Bin18 > Bin18 > SYOC01. The sequence goes on along the minus strand of SYOC01000036.1, from coordinate 5,175 downwards.
TGTATCTCCCGAGTATTGGCATTTCCTGATAATGATGGGCACCTCAACATTACTTGTGCTTCCTAATTTCGAGGCGGAGCGTCTGGCCCCACGCGTTCCCATTAAGCCGTATACCGCCGACGCTGAGGAGGACGCACCGTTGTCCGCATTACGCGAAGCGCTGCAAGAGCTGCGCTTGAACGGGGGGCACATAGGTGTTGAGTTGCGGTCGTTGCCGGCTGAGGTAGCGCGGTTCCTCTCGCATGAGACGCGCTTTGACCTCTCGGACGTGACGCCGATCCTGACTGAGATGCGCGCAGTCAAGGATGGTCGAGAGATCGGGCGCATCCGACAAACCATCAGCCTATGTGATGACGGGTTTGAGGCGGCGCGCAACACCATCGCCCCCGGCGTGACTGAGTTGGACGTTGCGCTGTCGGTGTGGCAGGCAATGAGTCGCGCCGCAGGCAGGCCAGTACCGGCAATAGGAGATTTCATTTCCGCGTTGCGCACTGTGGACGTCGGTGGAGAACCCAGTCAGCGGCGGCTTCAACCTGGTGACCTTTTCATCGTTGATGTGTTTCCCGTCTATCAGGGCTACTACGCCGACCAGAGCCGCTCTTTCGTCGTCGGATCGCCAGCAGAATGGCACCTGAAAGTATACGACGTGATTCGGCGAGCCTTTGAGGCGGCCGTGTCGTTCGTGCGCCCTGGGATAACCTGCCACGATCTCGACTCGGCGATCCGAGAGGTAATTTCCGAGGCCGGGTATGGGCATGCCATGCGGCACGGAGTCAGTCACAGTATTGGTCTCTCGTTACACGAACCTCCTATCACTATCCGCGGGAGTAAAAAGGTGCTTGAAGAAGGTATGGTGATTACGTGTGAGCCTGGCATCTATCTTCCTGGACGGGGAGGATTGCGTCTGGAAGACGATTTGCTCGTCACCGCAGGCGGGTGCGAAGTGCTAGGCCGCTTCACGCATGCTTTGACGGCGTGCGGATAATCCCAATGATTCCGAATGGCACAAAGGAGAAGACCATGGACATGTACGAATCTGGCGTGGGCTCACGAGTTGTACAGATCGATACGCCCTCCCTGTTGGTGGACCTTGACGTTTTCGAGGCCAATTTGGCCAGAATGTCAGAGTTTCTTCGCCAGGGGTCGACGAAGTTGCGGCCGCATTCCAAGAGCAACAAATGCCCAGTGATCGCGCAGAAGCAAGTTGCTGCGGGCGCTATCGGCATCTGCTGCCAGAAGCTCGGCGAAGCCGAGGTGATGGCGAGCCATGGCATCCGAGATATCTTGATCACGAATCAGATCGTCGGACCGATCAAGATCGCCCGATTGATGGCTGTGGCTCGAGGCTGCGACCTGAAAGTGGCGGTAGATAATCCCGGGAACGTGGACGCCCTGGCAGAAGCCGCTTCCGCTGCCAGGCTGCGGCTAGGCGTCGTGATCGAGGTTAATGTAGGCATGAACCGCTGTGGAGTTTTGCCTGGTGAACCCACGGTAGAACTGGCCCGACACATCATGCGCCGACCCAGTCTCCAATTTCGTGGACTGATGGGTTACGAAGGACACTGCGTTGACTTGCCCGATTTTCAGGAGCGTAAGACCCAGACGGAAAAAGCCATGGCCCTGCTGGTCCAGACGCGAGATGCTGTCCAAGCTGCCAACATTGAAGTGGACATTGTGAGCGGAGGCGGCACCGGAACCTATATGATCACCGGCCGGTACCCAGGCATTACCGAGATCGAGGCAGGATCATACGTGTTCATGGACACTACCTACCGTCAAGCCTTGACAGATTTTGATAATTCACTAACTGTGCTATCTACGGTGATCAGCCGGCCGGCCAACAATCGGGTCGTGCTCGATTGCGGTGTAAAGACTCTCGCGGGCGACTATGGAACTCCCGCTATCGAGGGCGTTCGACCGGCCTTGAGCTGTGGACTTTCGGAAGAACATAGCACGTGGGTCTATGACAGCAACATGCAGGATCTGGCGGTGGGCGACAAAGTGCGAGTCATACCCGCGCACTGCTGTGCCACGATCAACTTGCACGACCGCCTATTTGCCGTGCGCCGCGAGGTTGTGGAGGACATCTGGGAGATCGCTGGGTGCGGGAAAACCCGGTGAGGAGCCGGGGTCTACATTAAAGGTGTCGTCGGTCGGGGTCGTGCTGGGACAGACTGGGGAAGACAAAATTGCTGAAGAGGATTCGAGTTTAGTTATCTAGGGAGAAAACACAATGGCTGAATTAGTAGAACTGCTTCGTCGTTTGGCGGAGACGCCAGGGGTAGCCGGTTTCGAAGAAGAGATGATGCTGCGCACGAGAGCTGAACTGGAGGACGCTGTCGATGAGGTACGCATTGACAACTGGGGCAACGTCATCGGCACGAAGCGTGGCAGCGATGCTCGCGCCCCGTCCGTCATGCTGGCGGCCCACATTGATGAGCCGGCCCTGATTGTCAAGTACATTGACGATGCAGGGTTCATCCGACCAGAGCGGCAGGGATTCCCGCATATGTTGGCTCTGTCTGGGGAGAGGGTACTGATCCACACGGGTAAGGGCCCGGTACGCGGAGTTGTAGGCTTGAAGGGCCTGCACATGTTCTACCTAGAATCGAGCATATCCGCCTCCGGTAAGATGGAAGTGCCGGCGATGCGCGACATGTATATCGACGTGGGAGCTGAAAGTCGAGCACAGGTCCTGGAAATGGGCATTGATGTCGGCAACCCCATCTCCCTCGAGAGGGGGATATCATTCTTGGGTAATCCGAGTTACGTGACTGGCAAGGCCTTAGATAATCGCGCTCCGTTGGCCGTCATGCTGGAAGCGATGAACCGACTGTCTGGCGAAGTCTTGCCATCCACGATCTATGCCGTTGGAACCGTGATGGAGGAAATCGGGCATCGCGGCATCATCATGAGCGCGTACCAGCTTTCGCCCAGCATCTTGCTGGCATTTGACATTACGGTCTGCGGCGACACGCCGGACGCCCATATCGCGGACTTTCCTCATCGCATGGGGCATGGGCCCACCGTTAAGCTCATGGACGTTATCATGGGAGCCACCGGTTTGACGGCCCATCCCAAGATCGTGCGCTGGCTGATAGATGCCGCGGAAGCTGCCGGCGTTCCGTACCAAAAAGAAGTCATCATGGGCTTGAACACGGACGCTTCTACTGGGCACATGCAGCGCGGCGGCATTCCGGCAGGAGCGATCTCGATCCCGTGTCGGTACTCGCATGGTCCGTCCGAGGTGGTCAACCTGGACGACCTCGAGAATGGCGTTCGGCTACTGGTTGCTGCTCTGCGTAGTTTGCCGGCAGATTTCAGTCTGGCGCGCGTGTGATCTACCAAGCGTGGACGAAGGAGCACCACTATGAAAAAGGTAGGGATCGGGATCATCGGACTGGACATTCACTACCATGCCCATGCGTTCGGCCAGTATTTACGTGAAGGGATGCCTGGCGCTGAACTGGTGGCTGTGTCCGATCCGAACGGAGGAAGGGCGCGTGAATTTGCGGCGGCGTATGGCGCGCGGGCTAGCTACACGGACCATCAGGAATTGTTGACACGTGAGGATGTGCAGGCGGTCATCGTATGTTCGTATACGTCCGCCCACCTCGCACAATGCGTTGACGCTGCTCAGGCTGGCAAACACATCATGGTGGATAAGCCCATTGCCTGCACGGTGGCTGATGCCGATCGGATGATTGCGACTTCTCGTACGGCCGGCGTCTTCCTCATGACCGCCTATCCACTACGGTTCGCTCCTCCTTACGCCAAAGCCAGGGCATGGATCCAGGGTGGTCGGATCGGCACGCCGGTGTCCGGCTCCTACGCAATGCGCATCCCGCTGCCTCTGATGAAGGGCTCGCGGGATGCCAAGGATCCGGGTTGGTATGTCGATGCGGAGAAATCCGGTGGAGGGGGATTCCTGGATCACTGCGTCCACTATGCGGATTTGCTGCGCTGGCTTTTCGACAGCGAAGTGGCCAGCGTGATGGGCAAGATTGGTCGGCTCACGTACAAAGATATCCCGATAGACGACTACGGCGTGGCGATCTTGTGCTTCGAGACGGGCGCTCTGGCGACGATTGAAAGCAGTTGGCATGGGGCAAAGTGGTACGGCGACCGTGCGACAAGCCCAGACTACTGCGTGATTTGCGGTACGGAAGGCGAGATTTACATTCGCTACCACAAAACGCCTCAAGTCGAGCTGTACGCCGGCGACCAGCCCCTGGAAGGCAGCAGCTTCTGGGACTACGAAGGGGAGGACCGCTACGGCAGCGCCTATCGACGTATGCTCGCTTCTTTCATCGAGTCTATCCTGAGCAGCACCCCGCCGCCGGTCACCGGGGAAGATGGACGCAAGGCGCTGGAGATCTCCCTAGCCGGCTACCTATCTTCTCTTGAGGGGAGGGAGATCAAACTTCCGATACCTGCTTCGTTTCGCTGGACGCCGGCTGTTCTCGAGCCGGCACGGAACTGAGCACTAGCAGCGTTCCAAGCTCTTTGATAGGGACGGGCTAAACACCCGTCCCTCATGTGCGCCCAGCATGGGCGTTGACTAAGAGTGTGTCTGAAAAGTCAGTTGCGGGCCGGTTGCTGTCCTGACACGAGCTAGGCGTTTCAACATGGTGCGAGTCATGGCGGCATACACCATCGCTTCGCTGGTTTCTGGCAGGTACTCGTAGTTCTTGCTCAGACGGCGGTAGCGGCCTAAACAGGCGAAGGTACGTTCGACTACCCATCGACGTGGCAGCAAGTGAAAGCCTTTGGTATTGTCGGACCGCTTGCCGATCTCAAGCACCCAGCCACAGACGGTCTTGACCCAGGCAATCACCGCCCACGCCTACCCGCCGACGGTGTGGTCTGCCGGCGAGGTGGTGGAGGACCAGGTACAGATAAGCGCTGCGAACCTGCAAGCGGGCAGGTACGCAGTTTGGATGGGTTTGTACTCGCCGGCAACGCAGGAGCGCGTTGCCGTGGAAGCGGGCGCGGGTGTGGTTTCTGAGGATCGCGCCCGGCTGCTGGAATTTCAGATTGGTCCTTGATTATGAGCAGTGCTGCTGGTGTGCCGGGGACAAGCTCTTTGCAGATATCACTTACCCTAAATTATGGGCGGCTCGCTGGGCTGAACAGGCGGATAGATGAATTGATTGATTCTTTTGGCACATAATC
>SYOC01000331.1 GCA_005804965.1 Pseudomonadota bacterium | reverse complement strand
CTGGCCGTCCTTCCCGCGCAGGCGGGAATCCAGGTTGTTGTCCCCTGGATTCCGGGTCTCGCGTGGCTCGCCCGGAATGACGGGGTGCCACGAGTGTCCGGCCTGGGTAGAAGTTTTGTTTCTGAGCAGCGTAGCGAAGCAATCTGTGTTTTTGCTGGAGATTGCTTCGTCGCTCATGCTCCTCGCAATGACAGCTATTCCCTAACTTCATGCCATTGACCTTTAGGGAACCGACAACTCATCGTGTCGTAGACAAGAAAAAGAGGCGTCATGGTTACACCGCAAGGCGCACAAACCGCAAACGACATCTTCGCCAACGCCCAAGCCCTCGCTCCACTGATTCATGCCTCCCGCGAAAGCATGGAGGCAGAACGACGATTGCCAGCTCCGGTCGTGACAGCGCTCAGAAAGCTTGGCGCGTTCCGTTTGGCCATTCCACGCGCGTACGGCGGGCTTGAGCTTGATCCTGTGGCCCAGGTCAAAGTCGTGGAAGAATTGTCACGGCTAGACGGTTCGGTCGGCTGGTGTGCGATGATCTCGTCGGCTGGCAGTTTCGCCGCTGCATTCCTGGCACCGGATGTTGCCCAGCGGCTCTGCGGTCATGAGGATTTTTCTCTTGCCGGCCAAGTCGTCCCGGTTGGACGTGCCGAACTGGTTGATGGTGGTTATCGCGTCACTGGTCGCTATCGCTTCGGTAGCGGCTGTCAGCATGCTTCACTCATGGTCGGGGGATGTGTGGTCTTTGAAAACGGCACCCCGCGCCGGCTGGCCAATGGTCAACCCGAGACTCGGGTCATGAGCTTTCCCCCTTCGGCCTGCAAGATTCTCGACACCTGGCATACGACTGGACTCCTCGGCACCGGCAGCAACGATTTCGAAGTCGCAGATGTCTTCGTTCCCTTTGCCGAGAGCTGGAGTTTCGCCGAGCGCCCGCCCTACTCCGGCACGCTCTATCGGTTTCCTCCATTATTTCTCGTCACGCACGCCGGGGTACCGCTGGGGCTGGCGCGTGCAGGCATAGACGCAGTTATTGAGTTGGCCAGCGGCAAAGCATTAGCGCCCGACCCTCATCAACTCTTCGGCTCTCGCCTCCTCCGCGAGGAGTCGCGTGTTCATGAAGCCATCGCCGTGGCAGAAGGAGCGCTCGCAGCGGCACGAAGCTTTACCTATTCCACGCTGACCGAGCTATGGGATACGCTCAACCGGAGCGAGAAACCCTCCCCTCGCCAACGCGCCTTGTATCGCATCATGCTGATTGATGTGCATCGCATGGCCAAAGAGGTGATTACCTCGATGTATGACTTGGCAGCCACCAGCGCGATCTATCGCAGCCACCCGCTCGATCGCATCATACGCGATATCTTGACCGCGTGTCAGCATGGAGTCGTACACCCGAAGATGTACCGGCCAGCCGGTCGCCTGTTGTTGGGACTCGCGGCTGGAGACCCGTTGTTCTAAGCAAGGACCGTCCACCTATGAACGAACTCCACGCACAATTTCATCGCGACGGCGTTATTTTCATCGCAGGCGCACTCGATCAGCGCACCTTGCAACTTGCCACAGAAGCGTTCCAATGGACGTACGATCATCCCGGCCCTGGTGCTGGCTCCGTCTTGTTAGGTACACCAGGCACCTTTTATCAGGATCAAGCCAACCCTGACTGTTTCCCGGCCTACCGCACTCTACTGCGGGAGACCTGCTTACCAGACCTCGCGGCTACCCTCTTCGGAAGCGAGAGCGTGTGGCTGCTGTATGAACAGATTTGGTTCAAAGACGGCAACACGCGCCGCACGCCCTGGCACCAAGATATGCCGTATCTGCCGGTCACCGGCGACGATCTCTGCGTCATGTGGATCAATCTGGAACCGGTGGCCAAAGAAGTGTCTTTGGAATTCGTGCCCGGCTCACATCACGGTCCTTTGTTTAACCCTTCGGCGTTTAATCCCAACGATGTCTCCGCCGCGTTATTCGCGCCGGGCGTGCTGCCGCCTTTGCCGGATATCGAGTCAGCCCGCGATCAGTGGCCAATCACCTCGTGGGCCACACAGCCGGGCGATGTCATCATCTTTCATCCAGCGATGTTGCATGGTGGTGCGCCTACGTTCGCTGGCCAACCGCGCAGAACCTTGTCTCTACGGTTTTTCGGCGAACGGGCATTTTGTGCAGCACTTCCGCACGGTGGTTTAGCTGACGTGGATGGCCTCAAGCACCGCGACGGCGGTCGGCACCCGTTGAAAAAAATGGTGTCGATGGCACCGGGGACACTGTTTCGTCACCCAGATTTTCCTCAGCTGAGGCCCTAGATGAAAAGAACCCTGCCCAACAAGATTTCTGATGTGCGTCAGGCGTGAGTGTCGGCAATGATCCGCTTCAGCCCAGCGTCATTTTCGCCTGGACGAAACGGTAAATAGAGGCTCACACGATCCAAGAGGCCGTCGTAGCGCATGCGCAGTTTCTTGCCGATCTCGTCAATCGGACCGCTGATGCAGAACTCATCAAGCATTTCGTCGGTGATCTCACGCGCCATGCCGGCCCAGTCACCAGCCGCAGCTTTGGCATTGAGTTTTCCGCTGACCTCTGCCCAGCCATGGGTTTCTAGCACTGGCGCATACGTGCGTGTCGAAGCGTAGAACCCAATCTGTCGGCGGATGTCTTCGCGTTGCGCGGCGATAGCTTGCGTGCTATCGCCGGTTGCCACCATCGCTTGTGTGGAGAGCGTCAAATCTTTTCGCGAACGGCCAGCTTTGCGTGCGCCGGTTTCAAGAGCCGGGATCAGTGATTCACGTAAGAAACGTGGCGAGTTGAGCGGATGAACATGAAAACCATCGCAGACTTCACCGACCATCTCGGCAATCAGGCGATTTACACCGGCAACGTAGATAGGAATCTTCGGGTGGTCGATCTTCGACGGACTGAAAAACGGCGTCATCATCGTCAGACGATAAAACTCGCCTTCGAAGCGCAGCGGCCCGCCGGTCTGCCAGCAATCCCAGACAGCGCGCATCGCTAAAATCATCTCACGCAGCTTTTTGACCGGCGACACAAAGGGCACGCTAAAGCGTCGTTCATTGTGACCTTTCACTTGAGTGCCAAGCCCGAGAATGAAGCGCCCGTTGGAATTGGCTTGCAGGTCCCAGCAGGTGTGCGCCAACACGGTCGGGTTACGCGGAAAGGCCACGGCAATCGCCGTTCCCAAATTGACGCGCGTGGAGTCGGCGGCGGCAATCGCCAGCGGCATGAACGGGTCGTGGCCAGTCTCGATGGACCACAGCCCGTCATGACCAATTCCTTCAGCCCAGCGAGTAAACTCACGTATGCTCGTAAAGCTGGTCGCAGCAATGACGGTATCGAATTTCATGTCTCTTCTCCCTTGGTTACACTCATAACTTGCTTTAGTCGGAGTTGCAGCAACTCGCTTCTGCGTCCAGAGGACTCGTACGCAGATCGCCACTAGGACATATAGTTCGGGAAACTTGGGGTCAAGAAAGTAACCCCCTGAATGGCACGGCCAGATAGAAAAGCCGAGCGCCTCAGACGGCCACGCTCGTCCCGTCAAACTGGGTCAGCGTAAAGCCGCTGAAGGCTTCGGGGCAGGTGCTGCGCAGGTCCTTCAGAAGACCGACGGCCACCGCCTCCCCTAACTTCAGTCCCTCAACTCCATCCGAACGCCAATGCACCCCCGCCATGTTTCGCGCCAAGGCGAGGTTGGAGGCCAGCTTGTCAAGTTCGTCCCCTACCCTCAATCGCCTCTCTTGGGAGAGCGTCAGAGAAAGCCCGTCGGCACTAGCGACCACCGGATTGGGGAGAAAGAACGTCTCGTCAAAGAAGGCTTTGAGGACAGTCGCACACGCGCCGGCAATGGCCGCATGTCCGGCTGGGTAGGATGGGTGCGTCGGACAGCCTTCAGGATAGGCCATGGGCAACAGGTACGAACCGTAGGTCCGCTGCACTCGCTGAAGGGATGCCGACTCCAGCACCTGGGCGTTGAGGGGATACGAGGCAGCTTTGGTCAAATGATTATGGACTCGTCCGGCATAGGCTTCGGGTCGCAGCCGACGATGCACCAGCCACTTGTGACACCAGCTGGCTTTGAGCGCAGCATTGGCAACACGGGCAACGAGATCAAGCACATGCGCCGCCCCAAAGGTGATGAACCCCGCTTGCGTGCGTGAGCGCTTGTACGGCAGTTCGATCTTGAACGGCACGCCTAGACCTAGCAAGATCAAGCAGGCATGGAGAAAGGCTTGATAGGTGTAATCTCTGTGTACATACTCCGCCAAGTCGCGCCCGTTACGCAAATACTTGGGGGTAGGATCAAAAACATTGACCCGCGCCGGGGGTACACCCCGCTGGTTGGCAAGCCACTCGGGGTAGGTCGTGAGATAATCGTCACCGGCGATCGGCACGCGATTGCGCTGGGGCACGATCAGGCTCCCTTGGGGAATATCCAGCCACAAAAATTGCGAGAGGTAAGGACCAGTGAGGTCGCCCTGGGTAGGACCACGAAAGAGGGTCGCGGGGGTCACTTTGCCGTTGCTGGTCGGTCCGCGAAAGTCACCGCACCGCGAGAGGTCCGCCGCTGCCGCGTTGGTCAGCGGATGGCGGTCATACTCGGCAAAGGGAACATCGCGAGTGAGCGCTTGCCAGTAAAGTTCGATCATTTCGCTAGCCGTCTCGGCGCTACTGAAGGCGGGCGGCGCAATCATGTCTAACTGATGCGGATCATAACCTTCCAGCTCAAAGGCGTAGGCAGCCGAAGGATTAGCGAACTTGACACGCCCACCCAAGGGAATCGCCTCAAAGTCAGTTGTTGCTTCGCTCGTAAGAGCTTTGAGCAACGCAGTGTAAGCCTGGAGATCAACTTCTCCCAAGGCATTATGGGGCAGACATTTGGTGAAGCTGGCGATCTTAGTGGAATAGCGTTCTTCATCGCCGTTGGTGGGATAGGTCGGCAACGGCAGGGCGTTGTGAGTTAAAGCGGCCTCGTGGCGGAGGCGATAGGCGCGTTGACGACGGTCGTAGACAGTGTCAGGGGTCATCTCGGCGGCATTTGCTGGCGTTAGACCATCGAGTGTTGAAAACCCGGTGACCCCGGCTGCCACCGTTACAGCGGTGGCCCCGCCAATCTGTTCGAGAAAGCGCCGCCGAGTCAGTTGCCCGAACACTTTTCTCTGTCTCAATTCTCTGTCTCCGCAAAGCCTACTGATGCAGCAGTACGGACACGTTCGCGGAACCCTCGTTCGCCGCGATCACGTCCGGCTTGCCATCACCGTTAAGATCCGCCACCGCGACCCCGCGCGGGCTGGTGCCCACCGCAAAGCGTCGCTCGGCTTGGAAGGTACCGTTGCCGTTGCCGAACAACACCGAGACGCTGTTGTGACCACTCCCATTGGCGGTCACGAGATCCAAGGCGTTATCGCCATTGAGATCGATGGCCACGATGGAGTTCGCCGACACGTCTACCGTAAAGCGTTGCTCGGCTTGGAAGGTGCCGTCGCCGTTGCCCAGCAGCACCGACACGGTACCTGCGGAATTTACCGAGATGATATCGCCACGATCATCGCCGTTAAGGTCGGCGACTATCACTGCGAACGGGGTCGCCCCGACCGCGAAGACGCTCTGCGTCTGCAGAGTGCCGTCCTCATTGCTCAGCAACAGCGAGACGGTGTTGTTACTGCTTGTCGCGACGACGTCCCCGAAGTCGTCGCCGTTGACGTCTCCGACCGTCACGCCGCGAGGAGTCGAGCCCACCGTGAAGACGCGCTGCGTCTGGAAGGTGCCATTGCCGTTCCCGACCAGTACGGACACGGTGCCGATGTTATTGCTCGTGACGATATCTGTAATATCATCGTCGTTGACGTCCCCAATCGCCGCTGCATTAGGCTGACTCCCGACAGCAAAGGAAAGAACATTTTGGAAGGTGCCGTTGCCGTTGCCCAGCCGCACCGTGACATTAGCGGAGTTGAAATTGGCGGTGACGAAATCGGCCCGGGTATCGCCGTTGAAGTCCGCGACTGACACTGTTTGGGGGACGGCCCCCATAGTCAGGGAGATCGGGATCTGGAAGGTGCCATTGCCATTCCCGAGCAGGATCGAGCTCGTACTAGCGGACGCATTGGCCGTAACCAAGTCTGTGAACGCATCCCCGTTGAAATTCGCGACCGCAACGGATTTAGGGCCGTTACCCACCGCAAAGAAACGCTGCGTCAGCAAGGTGCCATCACCGTTACCCAGCAGCACCGAGGCGCCGTCGGAAGCCGAGCTGACGGCGACCACGTCTATCAAGCCATCGCCGTTGACCTCGCCCGCCGCCACTGCATCTGGCTTCCCTCCCGGGCTAAAGCGCTGCGCGGTCTGGAACGTGCCGTTGCCATTCCCTATCAGTACTGAAATATCATCGGTGCTCTGGTTGGCCGTGAGGATATCGGCACTGTCGTCGCCGTTGAGGTCCGCGACGAACACGGATTGGGGGGTATTACCCCCCACCGGCACGAGGCTCGCATTCTGCAAGGTGCCATCCCCATTGCCGAGCAGCACCGCCGCCGCATTCGAGACCCGGCTGGCCGTGACTACATCCGCCTGACCGTCATTGTTCAGATCGGCAATCGCCACAGAGAAGGGATTGGAACCAGCGATGAACCGTTGTTGGGTCGCGAGGTTGCCACTGGTCTGGCCGAGTAACACGGAGACGTCATTGCTAGTGGCATTGGCCGTGACCACATCGGCAATACCGTCGCCGTTGAGGTCCCCCACCGCCACCGCTAACGAGGCGCTCCCAGCGGCGAACTGCCGGGGAGTCTGAAAGGTGCCGTTGCCGTTGCCGAGCAACACCGAGACGTTATCGGCGCTGTTGGCGGTCACGATATCGCGCGTGCCGTCGCCGTTGACATCCCCCACCGCCACCGCCCGTGGGCTCGTACTCAAGAACAAAGTCTGCTGAGTCTGGAAAGTACCGTTGCCGTTGCCGCGCAGTAGGGAAATGAAGGTGGAATTGCTGTTAGCGACCACGAGATCGACAATCCCATCGCCCGTGAGGTCCGCCACCGCGACCCCACGAGGAATCTGCCCCACGCCAAAGCGCTGCTGCGGCTGGAACGTGCCATTGCCGTTGCCCAGCAAGACAGCGACCTCGCCAAGGAGGTTGGTGTTGGTGGCCGTGACGAGGTCCAAGATCTGATCCCCATTGAGGTCCGCCATCACCACCACCACCGGGTCAAGCACGGGAAAGACTTGCCCTGGGTACTCCCCAGCGCCAGGAACGACAGGAATGTCGCCCACGTTGGTGACACCACCGAGCACCGGCGGGGCGGCGCGCGGCGAACCGCCTTGCAACATCTGCCCTTGCGGCGTCGTGAAGGTCGCCACGCAACGAATTCTGCCCACAATCGTCGGCACGTTCGGAATCGAGAACGTCCCGCCTGCGCCCGTCGCCCCAGTCATCTCGGCACAGGTAACCGTCGCTCCAACCGCTGGCGTACCGTCTGGCATCAGCACCCGCCCGGCCACCGTAGTGAGCGGATCGGGGATGACGTTGACCACGACATTCGGTGCCGCCCCCACACTCCCACCGACGTCCACGACCGTCGCGCCCAAGGTCAGCGAGGAGACGCCGATGGGCACGGTGACGGTGAACTGATATGGGAAGGCCGTGTCGGTCGCCACGAGCACCCCATTCACCAGCAGGCTCACCGCCGCCACGGTCACATCATCCGCGGCCTGGACGCTGATCGGCAGTGTCGCTTCCTCGATGACCGTCGCACCCGGGGCTGGCGAGGTAATACTCGCCGTCGGCGGGATACCGGCGGTGTCCACCAGCGAGAGGTATTGACCAATGTACAGCCGCGTGTTGCCAGTCGCGCCATTCTCCGTAATGGTCCCGTTTTCCGCCGTGAGGTAGACGAAGGTGCCATCCACGGCGAGGCCGGTACCGTTGGCGTCGTCAATACCGCTAAAATCCAGAATAGCCCGCAGGATCGGCGTGGCCGGGGTGCCCACATCGAAGATGGGTACGCCGTTCACAAAGAAGGTATCGGCCCCAAAGGCAAACCGCCCAGCCTGCGCCACATCGTTCAACACCCCGCCGGTCGTGCTGGTGCGCACCACTGGTGCCGTAGGGGTGCTGAGATCGACCACAGTCAAACTGCCAAAGAAGGCAGCCACGAAGGCGAAGTTCCCGCTCAACACCACGTCGCGGGCATCTGAGGTGGACACACTGCCAAGGTTCACCGGGCTAGTAGGATCGGTCAGATCGACCACTCGGATGCCACTACTCCCAGCAGCCACCACGGCCAGCGCCGCCTCACGACTGACCGCCACGCCTTTGGCAGTCCCCGGCGTGTCGAGAGAGCCGATCAACTTGGCTGTGGCCGGATCGGTGATGTCGATGACCTGCAAGCCCGTAGCACCATCGGCCACCAGCGCCAGCGTATCCTTCACCGCCACGTCCTGCGCCACGCCTGGGGTATCCACCGCTTTGAGGATGGTCGGGTTGAGCGGGTCACTGATGTCCAAGATCTGTAAACCTGACGCGCCGTCCGCCACATAAGCGAGATCGCCTACCACCACCACATCGTTGGCGTTGCCAGGTGTGTCTTTGGAGCTGACGACGGTAGGCGTATTGGGGTCGGAGACATCCACCACTTGCAGGCCGGTTGCTCCCGCCGCCACATAGGCATAGTCGCCGCTAACATCGACATTGTTGGCAAAGCCGGGAATGCTCACGGCTGCGAGCGCGGTGGGTGCGAAGGTCCGTACCAAGATCGTCGCCTGGCCGGAGAAGCCGCTGTTCGTGGCGGTGATCGTGCAATTACCGTTATTGCTGGCAAACACCCGCCCTTTCTCGACCCCGAAGTTACACACGGTCAGGTCGTTGGACGTGTAGTTCGTGCCGGGATCAGCCGTGATATTGGCAGTACTACCATCGACCCGCCGGCCGGTGACCGTGAGCTTCTGCGAGGCTTCGCCAAGGATAGTATTCACAGTCAGGACGAAGTTCGCCGGCGAGACTTCGACTGCCATCAACGCGGGGCTGCTGGTAGGGTCAGTAGGACTACTGCCAGCGGCGATCTCCGCCGCGTCCTCGCTGCCATCGCCATCGGTATCGCGTAGCAGCGGATTGGTCACGAATCCATCAGCGCCAGGCAGCGCTTCCTCACCGTCGGCAATCGTGTCGCCGTCGGTGTCAGCAACTTGGAAGTCGGTGCCAAAATCCACCAATTCTTGTTTATTGGTCAGGCCATCACCGTCGGCGTCCTCGAAGCCGTCGACCGGATTGTTGGGATCAAGGCCGTTAGCTAGTTCGATGTCGTTAGGGATACCGTCCCGGTCACTATCGCCAGCGTCAAGGCTGACAGTGACCCGGAAAAAGCTGGAGACCGCTTCATAGAGCACGGTAATTAAAACCGGCCCGCTGGCGACGGCCGTTACCACTCCGGTGCTGCTCACTGTGGCGATGGCCGGGCTGCTGCTGCGATAGCTGGTGGCGGGATCGCTCGTCACGTTGCGCGTGCTGCCATTGGGAAAGACGGCGGTGACGGTGAGTCGTGTCGTTGCGCCAGCCGAAGTGAGCGTGGCGGTTGGCGTGGTAACCCTGAGGGAAGAAGGCGTCAGTTCCAGCACATCAAAGAAGATCTCTCCCACATTCACGATGCCGTTCGTCGGCACGGTAAACAGGTCGGACTGCCCGCCGTGCGTGAGGCCGTCGGCCACGCAGGTCGCCCGGGCGCGTACTTGGCCGAAGTTGGTCGGCACGTTCGGTATGGTCCATTTGCCATCCGGTCGCACTTGGGCGGTGCGGTTGAGGACGGAGACGACGCAGTGCTCGTTAAGAGGAGGCGCAGGAATGATAGGGATGATCTGGTTGGGCGGTGCGCTGCCCGTCGGACCTTCCCGAAATTGCGCCTCGCTCAAGCTGGCCATGGCGAGGGAAATAGCCGCCAGTCCAAGCAGGCATGATCTGAAGAGTCCTAGACGCTGCATCTTTGTCACGCTCTCAGTTGCTCTCTACTCACACGCCAAGGGATTCCCGGCCTGCAGAACACCAGGAAAACACGCTTCAGTGCAGCCATATACCTTGTCGGCGGGATCGGGAATGCCTTCATTGTGTATCTCAGTACTGGGAGCACCCGGGTCGCAGCCATGAGCATGGACCAACTCATGCAGTATTACGGCCTCTCTTCCTTCTGGGGAACTACACGCACTACCACCAGTAACTGTTCCCTTCGCCATGACGATCGTATTGCCGCCGACAGACGGAGCGTAAGCACAGCTGTCGTGCTCTCTATCGCAGGCGATTCTCAGCCCGGCATTGTTCAGATTGTCTATCATCTTACTGCGCAAAGGCTCGCCAACGCAGAGGCCGGTAAGTGTATTCTCCAATACGTCACATGCCACTTGCTGGATCGCTCCTATGCTGAAAGGGGCCGCCTCATTTGGCTCGCATTGACCATCATTGCATTGATTCCTACAGGAATTGTCGACAAAAATCTTCGCATTCAGGATGAAGCCGTCGCCGCAGGAGCTGGTATTAGGCGCATCTCGGCACGGCGTGCCATCTGGGACATCAATATTTGCGCATCCTCCTTCAACCAAAAAGTCCTCCGTGCAATCATTGCCGTCGTCGCATTCATGCTCGCAGGTGCCGATGCCGTTGGGATTCCCGCCGCAATGCCAGCCGCCTTTGATGACGCCAACACCAGGGTCAGAGGTAATGACCATGCCATCCTCGCTCACCGTCCCCGGGCCAATACTGACAAACGACCCCAGATCGTGATCGAACGAGTACATCTCGGTCTTCTGCCCCGGCGCGAAGCCGTCAGTGTTAGGAATAGTCAGGGCCGCCGGCGGGTTGAAGTGTACCCCAGCAGGTTGAATGGTGACGATGAATGTGGGTTGCTGTCCAAAGTTAGGCACCATCGGCACTTTGTCCGGGTGTACCATCGTCACACTCACCGTTCCGCGCTTGCTGCCATCTGGGAAGGTCGCTGAACCGGGAACAATGGTGAGCGAGAAGCCTGGTACTTCGGCCAGGGTCAGCGTCCCGCCCGTGCTCTCATCCACTAAGAGGCCATTGGGGGTGTCGATGGGCAGCAGAAAGATCGGCATACCGATGGTGTTGTCCCGCCCGGCAATCGTCACCATCTCGTATTCGAGAGTGGGCCAGGGCCGGCCGTCACGCAGTGCCGCAGTGGTGCCATCGGCTACCAGCTTCACACGCCCTACTGGCGCGGGTTGTAAGACAAATTGCCCTTGGTCGTTGGATTGGGTCGTCAACGGAGAACCGTCGAGGTACAAGGTCACGCCGGGGATGGGTTGGTCGGTATTGTCCAACACCACACCGCTAATCTTGGTCTGCTGCGGATCACCCGCCACTTTGCCCGAAGCCATGAAGGTCGCTGCTGCGCCTGGGTTGCCCGGAAACGCAGCATTGACCATGTTGTTGTCAAACCCTTCGTCTGGCCCCAAGGTGAGCACCGCTTGCGCTCGCCCGTCGCTGTCGGTAGTGACGGTCATTGACGGTTGCCCAGCAAAGCTCCCCCCACCCTGCTCGACCGTAAAGGTCACAGGCACGCCGCCCAAGCGATTATTGCCTTGGTCAATCACGGCAACGATAAAGGGCTTGGGTAGCGGCTGGCCGACGACGCCGGTTTGTAAGTTGCCCGCATCAACCACAATGAGGTTCGCGTCTCCGGGGAGCGCCGAGAGACTAAACAGCGCCTCGCCGACAAAGCCGGTTGCCATTGCCTGTACCCGATTGTTGCCGGCTCCAGCCCACGTCCCCAGCGTGAAGTTGACCTGCGCCTGGCCGTTGGGGCCGGTAGTCGCCGCCACCATGCGGCCCGTGGTCGCGCCGGCGGACAACACGCCATCATTCTCCAGCACTTTGAACAGCACGACTTTCCCCACTGCCGGGGCCCCGTTCTCAGTCAGTTGTACGACTAACGGCTGCGGTAAGAGGGTGCCAATGCCGCCCGTCTGCGTATTTCCCGACGCGATGGCAATCTGTTTGGTCGCCGTGGTGTCGAGCGTCACGCTGACGCGGGCGCTATCAACATTCTCAGCGCGGTCTTGCGCCGTGCAGGTGATGGTGTTCGCGCCAGGATCAAGCGGGACCCCGGTCACGATAAAGGCGCGGTTGGCAATCTGCCCACTGCGTCCGTTGCAAGTGACCAACGCTTGCAACTCGCCAACGGTACCGACGACGATGTCATTGACCAGACCACTCACCGTGAGCGGTTGGGCAGTGACCAGCGCCCCATCGCTGGGCGTGTTGATGGTGATGCGCGGCGGCGTGGTGTCAAGGGTGACGGTGATGCTGGCCGTGCCGACTTTGCCGCTGGCGTCGGTGGCGACACAGGTGAGGGTGTTGGGGCCTTCGTGAAGCACGACCTCTGGAACGCTGAAGGTCCCCGGTCCAGTTGTGGCCGGGAGGTCGTTGCACGAGACTGCAACGGCCGTCGGGTCTACCGTGCCAGACACCGCCTGCCGCTCTTGATTGAAGAGGGCGAGGTTCTGCGGAGCGGTGATGGAAATAGCGAGAGGCGGGCACGGCAGATCCGCGCCGGTGCAATCCTCGTCTAGGCCATTGCCACAGATCTCGGTCTGTGCGCCTTGCCGAGGATCGCAGACTTGGGATGCCCCAGCGATACAGTTCTCGACCGTGTGCTCGCAGAGTCCTTGGCCGCAGGTGGTGCTCCCCAAGCTGTCATCGACCACATCATCACAGTCGTCATCAACATTATTACAGACTTCTGCTGTCGGGGTTCCTGGCTCAACGTTGCAGACCGTCTCGGTTTCATCCGGTGAACAGACCTTCACCCCCGTGCGTGTACAGACGCTCGTGCCCACTATGCACGCACTGCCTTTGTCGAAGCCCTCATCAACCACTCGGTCGCAGTCGTTATCGGCACCGTCACACAGCTCCGGCGCACCGGTGTAGACCAGTGGGTCGGCATCGTCACAGTCACCCTCTCGCTCCGTTTGGCTGTCGCCATCGGCATCGTCTTTCTTGCCGCTGGGGAATTTGAACAGAGTTTTCTTGGGTGCATCCTTGATGGCAAAGTACAAGCTCACCACACCACTGTCGTCGCCAATCTGAAGCGTCAGCGATAGCGGATTGGAGACAGGGGAAAGCGGCAGCGTCAAGTGTGTGGCAATGGCGGTGAACGTCCACCCCTCGCCCTTCTTGACCAATGTCAGTCGCGTCAGGCCACCCTTGGTCCCCTTGAAATGCCACGTGGTCTTCTTGGCCGCGTCTTTTTGCGTGAAGGTGTTGGCGGGAATGGTTTGCGTAAAAGGGCCAAGGGTGAAGGTCACTGCTTCCGTGGCAGGATTGGCACCATTGAGGAAGCACAGAAAGACAGCGCGAGAGAAAGAAGAAAAGGGACGAGAGCAAAGAAGCGAACAAGGGAGGGCAAAAACCTGGGCGGCAAAGCACAGGCCGCTCTCATCGGCTCGCCCAGACGCACTCTCTCGGTCAGACGCACCACAGTTGCCCACCTTTTGCCTATCGCTAAGACGAGGAAAAACGGCTCACTCACACCTGACGACCCAGCAGCTGCATCAACATCCTCGGCTGTTCGTTACCGCTGCTCCGCCACTCTCCAAGTCTCAGACACGGCAACCTGGGCTATAGCGGATTCGCAAGCTGCTTGTCAAGGAAAATTTCAATGTCGAGAATAGAGGCGAATTGTCAAGAAAGAGCGTTCACGCTACAAAAGGACGCGCCATCAAGCAGATTTGCAGGAGATAGTTATGACCGAACAACGAGTATTCACCGCACGCGATGACCGCTTCCACTTTGCAGAGATGGGTAATGATTGGTGGGCGACGGAAACCTCTTGGTTCTCGTTTTGCCACCCGGAACGTCGCTTAGGCGGTTGGTTCTACACCATGGCACGGCCCAACATCGGCACCGTGGCCGGAGGCGCATGGATCTGGGATCATACGGCGCATCTACCCTGGGAGGTGCTCTATTCTGCGAATTATTCAGCCCTGCAACTACCGCGCGATCAAGACCTCAACGACATCACCTTACCGACCGGCGTCTCGATCCGTGTCATCGAACCCTGCATGTCGTATGCCTTGGGCTACAAGGATGGAGATCGCTTGCAAGCGTCGCTGCGTTTCGACGGGGTGATGCCTCCAGAACCGCTGACCAGCACCGGGTCTACGTTCGGCCACGCACACCATTTCGATCAGATTGGGCGGGTGACTGGAGAGCTGGTCCTGCACGGCGAGACCATTCCGATCAATTCGCTTTCAGTGCGTGATCGCACCTGGGGGCGACGCCCCGAAGATCGTCCACGTCAAGCCGCATACGTCACCGGCGTCGCCACCGCCACGCACGGGTTTCTCGCAGTGACGAATATTGAAGCTGACCGCAATCCTGTGGCGTATGGGTTCCTACGACGTGAGGGTCGCACTGTACGGCTCGTCGAAGGCGAACGAACTATCGAGCGCGACATTCAGCAAGGCTGGATTACACGCATTACACTGCACGCCAAAGACGCCGAGGGACGAGAACTCGTTGCCGTCGGCGAACCGGTGAGTCGCATCATCCTCAATCGTCACACTTTTATCGACATCAACAGTCTGATTCGCTGGGATATGAACGGCGAGATCGGCTGGGGTGAGGACCAAGACATGTGGCCGATGCACAGGTGGTCGAGAATGCGGAGAACTGTTCGGGCCTGACAGGCTGGCGGTCTGCCACACTGAGGTTGATGGGTTCAAGTTCGTCATGCCAGCGAAGGCTGGCATCCAGGGAGATTCAGCACTGGCCTCCAGTTCTGCTTCCTGGATTCCGGGTCTCGCGTTGCTCGCCCGGAATGACGTACCCGCCATTTACCCCTCATTCATCATTTAGTGACGGAACGCTTGACACGCTCCGCACCATTCACGTCTACACAGATGATCCGTTAGAGTTCGTTCGAAAACACATCCACTTTGGTTTTGGAGGCCCAACCCTCTTCATATGGTGCAGCCATACGACCAAAGGCGCGGAGGTGCTTAAACTTCCACGTCCCATCGATCTTCACATAGTCGTCTTCATAGCGAGCCGCGAGCCACAGCTGGCGATTATCTTTACGGAAGGTAAACGGCCCCAGGAAATACCAGTGTGCTTTCGCCTCGTTGCCGTGCACTTCAATACGCGGATTGAAGACATTGTGTTGCGAGAAGCTGATACGATCCTGGAAGCTCTTGAACAGCTTACGAATCTCCGCATGCCCCTCGGCGCGTCCGATCCCCTTTCCTTCCCATATGCCGTTCTCAGCGAAAATCGACACGATGCGATCCTGATTGTGATCATCATCGCAGATGTCGCAGTATTCAGCTTTGAGCTTTTTGATCGCCTCGGTATCCTGCAGGACAGTAATCTGTCGCGCGAGTTCTGCGTTATCCATGTGAAGTCCTCCTTTTTTTGCCAATGCTGAGTGAGGAAACTGTAGCGGACTTCACCACCGGCCTCAATGAGCACTGGGGAAGAGCATCACCAATCTGGATTATTAATGGACAACCGGGCTAGCTCACATGTTTCCAGGCATGGTAGGAACTACGCACCAAAGGTCCAGACTCCACATGACGAAAGCCGAGGGCGAGCGCCTCGTCGCGTAGAGCGGCAAACTCATCGGGATGCACGTAGCGCTCGACCGGCAACTGGTCTATCGAGGGACGCAGATATTGCCCGAGCGTCAGAATGTCGCAGCCAACTGCTCGCAAATCGCCGAATACGGCGAGCAGTTCGTTATAGGCTTCTCCTAGCCCGAGCATGAGTCCAGTTTTGGTTTTGACGTCCGGGCGTTCTTCCTTGGCTTTTGCTAAGACGCGCAAAGAGCGCTCATATTTGGCACCGGGCCGCACCTGTTTGTAGAGGCGCGGCACCGTTTCTGTGTTGTGGTTATAAATCTCGATGGGCGAACGCGCGACAATGGCTACTGCCTCTTCATTCCCCTGAAAATCTGGTGTCAACACCTCAATCGTGCATTGCGGCTGGAGTGCCTTGAGCGCTCGTACCGTCGCGGCAAAGTGTTCGGCTCCACCGTCGGGTAGGTCATCACGATTGACCGAAGTCACCACGATATGCGAGAGTCCCATTTTGACGGCCGCTTCAGCGACGCGACGCGGCTCTTCTGGATCGAGTGCGATGACGCGCCCATGCTGCACGGCACAGAAGCGGCAATTGCGCGTACACACATCGCCCATCAACATGAAAGTGGCCGTGCCGTGGCCCCAACACTCACCGATGTTCGGGCACTGGGCTTCTTGGCACACGGTATTGAGCTTGAAAGCCGAAACAATCGCTTTCGTCTTAGTGTAGCCTTCGCCACCAGGCATACGCACTTTGAGCCATGCTGGGTGGCGGCGTACCGGAGTGCTGCCCTCGTTCAGCGTTGAGCGTTGAGTGCTGAGTGCTGAGTCGGGAAATGCTTCTGCCATAGTGTTTCCTCATAACCAAAACGCTGCGCCAACCGCGTTGCTGTACAAATTTTCACACTTGCCATATCTACCGCGTGGCCAAGGGATTCCGCCATCGACGTCATGCGCACACCGGGTAAGCCACACGGGACAATGTCGTTGAAGGATCCAAGGTCGAGATCAACGTTAAGCGCGAAGCCATGATAGGTCACCCAGCGCCGCACGCCAATGCCGAGAGAAGCGATCTTCCGCTCGCCTACCCATACGCCAGTCAAGCCAGAGGCTTGTCGCGCGGTGATGCCATATGCAGCTAAAACTTCGATCAATGCAGTCTCCAAAGTGCGGAGATACAAATGCACATCACGGCCATGACGGTTGAGGTCGAGGATAGGATAGCCAACGAGCTGCCCCGGCCCATGAAACGTAACCTCCCCGCCGCGACTCACACGATGAATGGGAATCTGAGGTGCAGTCAGAATATTACGTGCGTCGGCCCCGCGCCCAAGCGTGAACACCGGAGGATGTTCAAGCAAGAGCAAGGTATCGCCAATTTCTCCGCGACAACGCTGCTGCACAAGCTCCTCTTGCCAAGCCAGCGCTTGAGTGTATTCGACGAGGCCGAGATCAAGACACGATAAGCTCTTCGCATGCATCGTTCATCATTCAGCATTCATCATTTAGAAATTGATCCCCCGCCCCTCGGCCGCTAGCGCGGCTTCCATGATCGCCTCAGCTAGCGTTGGGTGAGCATGCACAGTGCCGCTCAGTTCAGCAGTCGTCGCCTCAAGGGTACGGGCCAAGCCAGCTTCAGCAATCAGGTCAGTCGCACCATGACCGATGATGTGACAGCCAAGGACTTCCCCATAGGTTTTATCAATCACCAGTTTCACAAACCCTTCTTCATGACCGGCGGCAATCGCTTTTCCCAATGCGCGGAAGGGAAATTTGCCAATTTTTACGTCGTAGCCGCGCGCCTGTGCTTGCTCTTCACTCAACCCAATGACAGCAATTTCAGGTTGGCAATAGATGCAGGCCGGGATACGCAAGTGGTCGAGCGCGGTGTCGCGATTCCCCGTCATAAATTCGATGGCCGCCACCCCTTCCTCTGACGCAGCATGGGCGAGCAGCGGCGGACCGTTCACATCACCGATGGCATAGATGGCGTCATTGGCGGTCTGCATGCGTTCGTTCACTGTGATGTAGCCGCGATTAAACTCGACCCCCAACGACTCCAACCCAAGCCCGCTGCTCAAGGGAGAGCGTCCCACCGCCACCAGCACTTTATTGGCGGTTCGATGCTTCAGGTCGCCGTTGCTCTCAAGCGTGACTTCTACTCGACCGGGGAACTTCTCCACGCTCTGAAATCTCGTGCTGGTGAGAATCTCGATGCCTTTCTTTCTGAAGATGCGTTCGAGTTCGCGCGCCACCTCGCCGTCTACACCTGGGAGGATTTGCGGCTCCATTTCGACAATGGTCACGCGGCTGCCAAAGGCACTGTAGATGTACGCAAACTCCACCCCGACTGCACCACCACCAATAATGAGGATCGCCTCCGGCACTTCGGTATCAATCAGTGCCTCGCGGCTAGTCAGAACGTATTTGCCGTCGATGGCGAGTCCAGGCAGCGAGCGTTCTCCTGATCCAGTGGCGATGAGAATACGGTCGGCTTCAACCTGTTGCGCTCCTTGGTCAGCAGTAGTGATGACGACGCGGTTTTTCCCCTCCAGGCTCCCCGAACCAGCCAGCAGCGGGATTTTATTCTTCCGCAACAGGAACTCGACGCCTTTGGCCAACCGTTCGGCGACCTCGCGGGAGCGCTTGATAACTTGCCCGTAATCGAAGGACAACCCTTGGACTTTTACGCCGAAGTGTTCACCCTCTTTAATCGACTCATACAGTTCGGCGGAGGTCAGAATCGCTTTCGAGGGAATACAGCCCCAATTCAAGCAGACGCCCCCAGGCTTATCTTTCTCGACGACTGCGGTTTTGAGCCCAAGCTGAGCCGCGCGGATTGCAGCAACATAGCCCCCCGGGCCAGCGCCAATAACGACAAGATCGTAACGTTCCATTGTCTTTATTACACCATTAACCCAACCGGGTTTTCTAGAAGTTTCTTGAGTTCAGCGAGAAATTGCCCACCAGTCACACCGTCGAGGATACGATGGTCGCACGATAACGTCGCCATCATGGTGTGAGCAGCGCGAATCTCACCATTGCGTACGACCGGTCGCTCTTTAATCGCCCCCACTGCCAGAATCGCGCCTTGCGGCGGGTTGATGATCGCAGTGAAGTGCTCGACTGGCAACATTCCCATATTTGAGATGGCGAACGTACCGCCAGAGAGATCGTCCGACGTGGGCTTCCCAGTCCGAGCACGCTCGACCAAGTCGTTGGCACGCTCGGCAATCTCAAGCAACGACAACTGTTCGCAATCGTGAAGCACGGGAACCAGGAGACCATCGTCCAGAGAGACCACCAATCCAATGTTGATGTCAGCTTTCAACTCTCGCCCATCTTCCACAAACGAGGCATTCACCCGTGGATGTCGTTGCAAGGCAATCGCCGCAGCCTTGAGGAGCAAGTGCGTATACGTCACGTCGGCCTTCACGCGGTCGCTCGATTTGAGTGCTGTACGTAGGCGCACGGCCTCCGACATATCGATTTCCACAGTCACATAAAAATGCGGAGCCTCGCGCATACTTTCCGCCATCCGTTTGGCAATGGTCGCCCGCATGCGCGAAAACGGCTCTCGGGTTCCGTGCCCTGCTGGCGTCGGAGGAGTTGCTTCAGACTGCGGGGCTCTCGTTGCTGCCGTTTGCTTCATAGTCGTGCGCCCCTGACCGGCGTAGACTTCCAAATCTTGCTTAATAATACGACCACCAGGACCAGAGCCTTGGACAGCGGTGAGATTGATCCCCTGTTCCTGCGCCATACGTTTCACCAGGGGCGAGGCAAAAATGCGCTCTTGTGTTTCTTTCGCTTCAGGAGCGGTGCGGCGCACACGTGGCTCACGCAGTTCTCGGACTTTACGTTCCGCGAAGGGAAGCGAGGAGCGAGTCACCGATTCAGAGGGCAGCGAGACCTCTTTCGCGGGCACCGTCACAGCCGGCTTGGGCGGAGCTGGCGAAACACCGACTGGTGCCTTCGGAGCAACACTTTCTGCTTTTGCTGGTGGCTGTGCAACGTGGACTTCTCCTTCGGTGCTGAGAAAGGCAATCACCGCATTCACAGGAACAGATTCGCCTTCCTGAACGCGAATCTCAGCCAACACGCCGGTATCGAGCGCTTCCATCTCCATGTCAGCTTTATCCGTCTCCACCTCGGCAAGGATGTCGCCGATCTCGACCTTCTCCCCAACTTTCTTGAGCCACTTGAGGAGTTTGCCTTCTTCCATCGTGTCGCTCAAACGCGGCATCAACACCTCGATCATCATAAGGTGCCTCCTGTCTTCGGGCAGTATAGCGGCGAGCGCGACGCAGGGGAAAGTCCGGCTACGCTGCCAGCCTCATCCGCCGCACTACAACAGGCGAAACGAGCGACGATGCGCCGGGCACGGACCAAACTGACGCAAAGCCTCGCGATGGGCAACGGTGCCATAGCCCATGTGTTTGGCGAAACCATACTGTGGATAGCGGGCATGCAGCTCGGTCATAAGACAATCACGGTGAACTTTCGCGATAATCGAAGCGGCAGCAATCGAGTAGATATCGCGATCTCCTTTGACAAATGCCTGCTGGGGATAGGGGAGGTCGGAAAGCGTGCGTCCGTCGATCAGCGCGCGTTCCGGCGTGATCGGTAATGCCGCTAATGCCAGCCGTCGCGCTTTGCGCCCAGCTTGATAGATGTTGATCTCGTCAATTTCTTCGACTTCGACGAGACCAAAGCCAACAGCCAGCGCCGCACGACGAATTGCAGGGGCAAGACGCTCACGCGCCTGGGCGCTTAGGGTTTTCGAATCGCGCACGCCGCGCGGCAAATCATCAAGCGTAGAACCAGCAGGAAACGCCACTGCGGCAGCGACTACTGGACCAGCCAACGGCCCCATGCCGACTTCATCGACGCCAGCGACAATCTGAATGCCTTGCTGCCACAAGGCGTGTTCGACGGTAAGTTGGGGAAAGATCATGGCAACAAAGAAGAGAACAAGGGAGCGGAGAGGTTCTCCGTCATTCCCGCGCAAACGGGAATCCAGGTTTTTGCTCCTGGATTCCGGGTCTCGCTCTGCTCGCCCGGAATGACGGGGTGCGATGGCATCGTCTGCCCGAGCGTTTTACGGCACCGTGTCGATGATTAACTCGATGGGGAAGTGGTCGCTATACCCGCCCGGCTTCTTCTTATCGAATTCCTTGGGCCGTTGCTTAGCGCCAGTGGTCATATCAGGTGACCGGAAGATCCGTACTGAATCGGCACGGACCTTCAGTGCCAACTTCCCTAAATAGAGTCCTCGGGAAACTATGAACTGATCGAGTAGATTCATTGTGTTGGCGGCACCGCCACTAAAGAAAAAAGTCCCGTTGTCAGGCACAGCAAGCTGTGGCCAGGACAAGTTGAATAGCACTGGACTGCGTTGGAGATATCCTTGAAGCGTGGGAATCTCGCGCTTGGGTGCCGGACGCAACTCCTCTTCGACTTTGTCCAGATCCTTCGCGGCTTGGAGATAATCCGTCATGCTGCGGTTGAAGGGTTCATCGTTGAAGTCGCCCATCACCAGCACGTTTCTATTCCACCGAGTATTGAGTTCTGCGAGTCCAGTTGGGGAGTTGGGCACCTTGGTATAGTCGTCACGTTTACACTTCAGGATCTGATCTACCAGTTGGCCACAGCGCTCGGCAACCGTGATGCGGTGTGGTTCCGACTCGAATTGTCCCTGTCGCCGGGAAGGCCAGTGATTCACGAAGACATGCAGCTCGGCATTCGTAGCTTTCACCGTGAGCTTGACCTGGAAGATATCCCGCGTCGGGAAGCGGAAATGCACGAGGTGACCAGCAATATCCCCCTTCAAGGGCTTGTTGAACACCGCAGTCGAATAGATCAGGCTACAGTCGATGCCACGAATATCCGGAGTTTCGACGTGCGCCACTTTGTACTTGGGGTTACCGACTTCAGCGATCAACCTCTCAACGACATCCTTATTCTCCACTTCGCACAGACCCAGGAGGTCCGGCCCCTGGCCGCTATGCATCTGTTTGATGATCGCAGCAAGGTTCTTCACCTTGAGATCAAAAACCGCGGGGGTCCATCCGTGCTCCGGCGTAAATTCAAGGTCAGTGGCAAGCTCGGACGCCGTGGTGTCGAAGAGATTCTCGACGTTCCAGAACGCGACTTTGATTTCTGCCATATCCGATTCCTCCTCGTCGGCAGCCGGACACTTGATTGCCGGTGAACGGCACTTACCCGCTCTTCCGCGCCCACACAGCGTACAGAGGATCAGTCACGCCCGGGTTCGGGCTCAGGTTTTCCACTACCGCCGAGTCGTATCCACCAGCGTGCTGGAAATAGGCGGTCACGAGTTCCGCGCGGCCAGCATCGCGCAACATTTGCCAGACGCGCACCGCCTTGGTAGGAAACATTCGATTGGAAAAGAACACGATAAATGGTGCGCCGGGTTTGAGCGTGCGTCGGGCTTCGGCAAAAATCTCCACCGGTCGCGTCATATACTGCACGGACACCGTCACCACTGCTCCATCGAAATGATTGTCAGCAAAAGGCAGGGTGGGATCGACGTTCAGATTATGTACGACGTAGGCATCAAGGTCGGGATTGTCCGCCATCTCTTGCGCATTCAAGCCCAGACCCACCATGTGCTGTTTGCCAAACCCAACCGGGAGATGCGACCGCCAACTGCTCATCAAATCGAGCAGGACCCCGTTCGGAGCGAAGATTTGCCCCATGAAGGCACCGGCGGCGGCAATCGCCGGATCGTCGATATGCACGACCTTGCGTGGCAGCGTGTAAAACTCGCCGTCTTCACTTTCGTCCATGCGATCGAACATGTCACGAGTAAAAGGGTTATCCATACAGCGCTCCTTCAGTCTTGCAGTCTCTCAATCTTGCAATCGTGCCGCCATTGTCTCAGGTATACATGCCGCCGTTCGGACTCATCACCTGCCCAGTGAAGAAGCTCGCCTCCTCAGAGGCTAAATAGGCACAGGCGGCAGCGATGTCTTCAGGTGCGCCGTTACGGCGCACGGCGGCACGCGCTGCGGTCTGCTCAATGAACTTTTGCATGCGAGAGGTAATCACCCCATTTTGTTGCAAAATGGGTGTCTCGATCAAACCAGGAGCGATGGCATTCACCGTAATGCCCATGGGCCCCAACTCCTGAGCGAGTCCTTTACTGAAACCGATGATCCCGGCCTTGGCCGCCGAATAATGCACCAATCCGGCAGCACCACCCAAGCCTGCCGTGGAAGCAATGTTAATGATTCTTCCCCATTTCGCGTTCACCATGTCCGGAACGACGGCTTTGGTGCAGTTGAACGTGCCCTTGAGGTGGATCGCGATCATCTCGTCCCACGCCTCTTCACTCATTTCAGCTAACAAGACGAATTTGCCGATCCCGGCATCGTTGACCAAAATATGAACCGGCCCCAACGTTTGGCGAACTTGAGCAATAGCAGCCTCGACTTGAACGCGACTGGTCACGTCGGCCTGACAGGCGAGGGATTTTCTTCCCAATCCCGCAACTTCACTGGCGACTCCTGCCGCACCGGCTTGATTCACATCAAGAATCGCTACGTTTGCGCCATCGCGAGCAAGACGGAGGCAAATCCCTCGTCCGATGCCCGACGCACCACCAGTCACAATCGCATTTTTTCCTGCGAGACTCATAGCTGCCTCCTTATTGGATTCGCTCGAATTTCTGACATTCTCTGTTGCCTGAAATGGTGATAGCTCGCCCCCTGTAGCACATCATCTTAAATTTGCCTACAGCAGGACCGAGGCGATACGCAGGGGAATCGGAAGGAAAGCGACACGCCCTCTCCCCATACAGAAAGAGGGCGTGCTGAAGAAAGGTCGGGCAGCAAGACGCGCAGGATTAATTGGCTTGACTAAGGCGTTTCAACGCCAAGCCCACACTCGCACGACACACGGCAAGATGATGCACGTGGCGCAAATAACGCAGCAGAAGCGTTGGGGTCCACTTCTGAGCCTCGTAGCCAAACTCCAACGGCGCGTGCCCAAGGACAGCCCGAATCAATGGATCAATGATCGGAGGGTAGATGCCAGGGCGACCACTGCGTTTTTCATCGACTAACCGCGCAGGCACGTCCAATGCGCCGCGACGGTTCTTGAATCGCGTCGCCCAGTTATAGACAGTTTGTCG
Source organism: Pseudomonadota bacterium (assembly GCA_005804965.1). GTDB lineage: Bacteria > Desulfobacterota > Binatia > Bin18 > Bin18 > SYOC01. The sequence continues at coordinate 8,025 of SYOC01000331.1, read as the reverse complement.
GCTGACGTGTAGACGTTCAGCGACAGTTTGCGGACTGTCACCTTGGTCTAACCACAAGAGTGCCTGCGCACGACGAACTTCGTTAGTAAGAACAGAGGGGACGATGAGTTCCTCCAATACCCTCCGCTCCTGGGGGTTGAGCGCTAAGAGCGACATGGGTGTACCTCTCGTTAGTCGTGAGTTTTGAGCAATGAGTCCTGAGTCTCGAAGGGAAGTGTACTCGTCTTCCCTCAGCACGCAGGACTCAGCACTCAGCACTTAATAGAGCAGATACTGGAACTCCAACCACACGCTATCTTTGGTCTTGAAGGCACCGATGCCGCCGTAGGTCCCGTCAATCCAGTTGTAGCGCACACTGACGCGGAACGGATCGTAGAACGTCCAGTCGATCCCAGGTTGCACCAGCCATGAACCACCCCAGTCGTACAGGAACACGAGGCTTGGCCGCACGTTCCCGCCCATGTACTGGGTCGAAATCGACAGGGTGTTGATCATGTTGTAGTCTTGGAGAGGCAAGAGTCGTCGCTCACGGCAAGGGGTCGTCGCCGACACGCCAGTCGCCGAATAGCACGCAGCCCCACGATTCCCTTGGCCACCTGCACGGTTGAGCAGACGCGGGTCGGTGCGCCCTGGACCGATGGGAGCCATGCTCCTATACGCCAACCCGGTCCCGAATTGGTCGTTGTTCAAGTTGATCGTGCCGTTGTCGAACTCACGCTTGTTGTTGAGCACGTGCTGCACGAACATCTGCCCGGAGAGCGTGAAGCTGTTGTTGGGGTTGAGGAACCGCAGCCATTGGTTGTGATCCAATCCAATGCTGAATGCCCACATGTCCCGACTCTTGAATCGCCCTAACCGACACCCACGGGTCAAACCTTTGCTTGAACAGTTGCCTTCACTGGAGAAGCGCCCGCCCGGCAGGAACTCCCGGTTGTACCGTGCATCACCACGCAACGCCGCTGCCTTGGCTGAGTCCCCAGCCGTCTCTGCCCGCACCGCCGCCTCTTCAATCGGTAACGTCATGAACCGCTGTTGATGCGCCACCGCGTTGTTGAGCCCGAAGGCCACCGACCCGTCGTGAATGTTGGAGCGGAAGCCTACGTTACGCATGTAGGCGAACTCTCCACGGAACGTCGTGTAGATGTAGTACAACGGGTTGTCGGACCCCACAAACATCCCGGTCAAGGCATTGACCGGAAACGATAACGTCGCCCCCGTGATCTGAATCCGCTTCTCCCGAATCGGCACCGCGGTGTTCCGTTCTTGCACCGCCGGGACGCCTGTCCCCGCGCCTGACGCACCGCGCAGACCCGCTGACGTCGTCACTTGATCGCCTGCTCCCCACGGGTTGTTGATATAGCGTCCCTGGCCATCCTTCAGGTTGGGGTCTTTGCCGGTCAGGTTCTGGTACAAGGTGGGGCTCAGGTCCCACGCCAAATGCTCGGGCGTCGGGGAGAGAATCCCGGCGGCTGACACCGGGCCATCTTGCCACGTGTAGTAGTGGGCGAGCGAGAAGGTGAAGTCATGAATGGTACCGATGATACGGCCACCACCACGACTGTCGGAGAGACGGCTATGTGGCCCCTGCGCCCGCAAGCTACACGGGGTGCCGTTCCCTGGGGCGTCGTTGGGCCCGGGATTGCGCCGCCCATACAACGGCCCACCACACGGCATCTTCCCCACCATCACCGGTGAGATGACAACGTACGGCGTCCAGTAGTTGGGAGCCAAGCCGTAATAGGCCGAGGTACGGCGGTCTGGAGAGACAAACCCTTCGAGGGTCAAGTCGCTGACCGGCCCCACCGTCCCAAAGCTCCACTGCGCCCGTAACATGTTCAGCGGTACCCGCCGTTCGTCGAGCGACACCAGGAACCCACCGAAGAAGTTATCGAGGGGGTTAATCTGATCGAGGAGTCGGAACGCATCCGTCTCACCCCACGACAGGTTCTGCCGGCCCACACGTAGGAACAACGGCCCTTTGGTCACGTTGAAATACCACTCGAATAACGCCACCTGGTTGACCTGCTTCTCCATAAAGTGCTGGTTAGTCAGGTAGGACAAGTTACGCACGCGTTGGAACTCGCTGGGATAACGCTGTAAGCGCCGCCCCAAGTACTTGTCCCAAAAGTTGGTGCCGCCGCCCCCGTCGAGCTGTTTCTGGATGGGCTGGGCCCCGTAGTCGTACACGCCGTCATAGGCTTCGCGCAGGTTGAGGTAGTAATCGAAGGCGTCGAGGTTGAGGAACTGGAAGGCCGCCCCGATGGTCGGCATCTCGCGCGAGATGCGGCTGATGTTATGCCGCCACTCTAACGTGACGAAGTTCCGATGCTGAACTAGGTTGCCGACGTTATACAGACTTTTCCCGTTACCGATGTTGTCGTTGGCCAGCGCCAGTGTCCCTCGGGAATAGGCAAAGCCCGAGAGGCTCATCTCCCGCCGGTCGTCAAAGAAATACCCCCACGCGGTACTCGCCGATAACACTAGCAGCGCGAGTGCCCCGGTCAGCCGTCCCCACTGTACACGTCTCATCATGACCTCCTCCTTCGCCGGCCTGCCGATTCTCGGCAGGCGTCGCAGTACGTTGAAATATCGAGCGCCCTTCTCCGCACGCCGCTTTTCTTTGTCGCCTCCGCTGTGCTATAACCCCCTCGCACTTCGGTTGGGCACGACGCGGAGTGCGAAGTATCAGGAAGGGAACCGGAAAGTCATGACATTCCGGTTCAATTTCGGTTCAATTTTTCTTGAACCGTGAGGGGGACGAGATGGAACCTGGGCACGCCATCCTCTTTCGACCTTTTCGCCTTGACACAGAAAATGAAATTCTGTGGCGTGGCACTCGCGTAATCGCCTTACGGCAAAAAAGTTTCGCCTTACTGCGTTACCTCGCCGAACATCCTGGCCAGCTTGTTTCCAAGGAGGAGCTCCTGGGTGCAGTATGGCCCGAAACCCGGGTCAGCGACATTGTCTTAAAGGTGTGCATTCGCGAAGTGCGCCAAGTGCTCGGGGATCACCCCCAAAACCCATCATTTATCGAAACTGTGCAACGTCGTGGTTATCGCTTTATCCGCCCGGTACGTAACCAAATCCTCAGCACGACTCCCAAGCCGCGCCTGCTGCGCACGCTAGAGGCCAAGACTCTCCAAACCACACCTCCCATCGTGGCACCTGCGCCTTTTCCTTTTCTTCCGCACTCGACATCTGCGCTTGAGCTTCGCCGCCCTCCCGTACTTATCGGCCGTCAACCCACGCTTGTGCAGCTCCACGAGCATTTAGCTCATACCCTGAGAGGCGAGCAACGCGTCCTCTTCATTTCAGGAGAGTCCGGCATCGGGAAAACAGCACTCGTCGATGCGTTCCTAGAACAGATTGCCGCAGACCAGCGTCTGTGGGTCGCACGCGGACAATGCGTAGCACACTACGGTGAAGGTGAAGCCTATTTACCGATATTTGAGGCGTTGGCTCGTCTGTGCCGCGAGCCTCGTCAGGAACGGTTTCTCGCGCTGCTTGATCGCTATGCCCCGTTGTGGCTGGCACAAATGCCATCCCTCCTCACACCGCAGCAACGCGACCGACTCCAGCGCGAGGTGCGCGGCGCAACCCGAGAACGGATGCTGCGGGAAATCGTCGATGCCCTCGAAGCGCTGACGACGGAAATTGCCCTCATCTTCGTGCTTGAAGACTTACAGTGGAGTGACTATGCGACCCTCGATCTGTTGCTGCGGCTTGGTCAGGGGCGCTTGGCTCGGTTGTTGATTATCGCTACCTATCGACCCGAGGAGATCAGCGCTCGTGCCCATCCGCTGAAAGGCGTCAGATATGAACTGCAAACGCACGGCCACTGTTGGCAGCTTCCGCTCACACCGCTCACGGTAGCAGATGTCACTAACTATCTCGCCGTTCGCTGTGAGCCCCATACTTTTTCTCCGGCATTTGCCCACGCCCTCCATCGTCATACCGAGGGCAATCCCTTGTTCGTGACAACGACCATAGATAGCCTCATCGCTCGTGGAATTATCGCCCGCACAAATGACATATGGCACCTCGTCGGCAATCTGGCTGACATCCAATTTGCCGAATCTGTCACGCTTCAGGAACTCATCGAAGGACAGATTGATCGGCTGACACCAGAAGAAGAAGCAGTCCTGAAGGTTGCCAGTGTTGCCGGCATGACGTTTTCAGCTGCGTGCGTGGCTGCCGGTTTGACGGTAGAAGTCGCAGCAGTAGAAGGGTGGTGCGAGGCATTAGCCCAGCGCTCGCTTTTCCTGCGCGTTGAAAGTACCGAAGAGTGGGAAGACGGCACAGTCACCACCTGCTACGCCTTCCTCCATTCTTTGTATCAACAAGGCTGGTACGAGCGGGTCACTGCCGCAAAGCGCATACAACTCCATTGCGCCATCGGCGCACGCGAGGAAGACGGGCATGGTGCCCAGGCCGGAGCAATCGCCGCAGAACTCGCCCTGCACTTCGAGCGTGGCCGCGACCTCCCCCGCGCCACTCGTTATTATCTTCACGCGGCCACTAAGGCGCTCCAGCGGTTCGGCTATCATGAGGCACTCGCACACCTCAACAAAGGTTTATCTTTGCTGCCCCGTCTTCCCGATTCTCATGAACGCGACCAACAAGAACTCGCGCTGCAGAACGCGCTAGGTGCGACGCTCATGACTTTCGAGGGCTACGCCTCTCCGGCGGTGGAACAAGCGTACAAGCGAGCACAAGTTCTATGCCAACAGACCGGCACTGACCCGCAACTCGGGCCGGCTTTGCGTGGACTTTGGGCTTTCTCTCTGACACGCCTGAACCTGCACCTCGCGCGTAGTTTTGCCTCCCACCTGCTGTGGGTCGCGCGGAAAGATCATAACTCGGCATTACAACTCGAAGCCGAGCGGGAAATCGGACAGACTTTGTATTTCTTGGGGGCATTCGCCAAAGCACGGATGTACCTCGAACGCAGTATTGCCCGCTATATTTCCAGGCTTCATGGCGAGCATGCTCTTCTCTATGGTCAAGACCCGAAGGTTGTGTGTCTTTCCCACCTCGCTAGGACGCTCAGTTTCCTTGGATATCCGGCTCAAGCAATCCGTTCCAGCGAAGCTGCGCTCACCTACGCTCAAGAAGTCGCTCATCCTTATACCTCAGCGCTCGCGTCTCATCATGCAGCAGTGGTTTTTCATGCGTGTAGCGACTGGCAACGCACCTTGGCAGCAGCGCAGTCGACGATGACACTCTCGACTGAGCATGGCTTTCCGTATTGGCAGTCATCCAGCCAAATCCTGTATGGCTGGGCGCTAACTCAACAAGGCCATATCGAGGACGGGATACACCACATGCAGCAAGGCCTCGGCGACTATGCTGGAACTGGCGCAACCTTGAACCGGCCCCACGCGCTCGCACTTTTGGCCGAAGCTTATGGAATCGCAGGACGAGCGGACGAAGGCCTCGCATTGCTAACCGAAGCGCGCGCACTCATTCAGGGCAACGAAGGGTATGTCTATCAGGCAGAAATCTTGCGTTTGCAGGGCGAGTTACTCCTACGACAGGCGGCGATGAACGAATGACGGAGGCAGCACCGGCGGCCAGTGCTGAATCTCCCTGGATGCCAGCCGGAGTTTATCCTGAGCCTGCCGAAGGGCTGGCATGACGAACCTGAGCCCCTCAACCTCAGTGTGGCAAACGACTATAACGCGGTCGGTCGTACCGTGCCCCCTGCCCGTTTCCCAGCAATAGCCTCGGTATAGAGCTGCACATATTGCTCAGCGGAGCGGCTCCACGAAAAATCTTGGCGCATAGCGTTGCCCACCAAACGCCGCCATGCACCCGCATCGGCAAACACTTGTAACGCCTGGGTAACGGCACTCACCAAGGCATCGCCACTGGCGTGTTGAAAGACAAAGCCCGTGCCTACTCCGGTGGCTGCATCGAACGGCGTGATGGTATCTTTCAGCCCGCCAGTGGACCGGACGATAGGAATCGTACCGTAGCGTAAGCTGTAGATTTGATTGAGCCCACAGGGCTCATAGCGCGACGGCATCAAAAAGCAGTCACTCCCAGCTTCAATCTGATGCGCCAAGGCGTTATCGAAGCCAAGGCGCACGGCGAACTTTTGCGGATACCGGGCACTCGTAGTCGTAAGGAGTTCTTCATACGGCTGGGCTCCAGTACCTAACACCACGAAGCGCACGTCCAGGGCAAGCAGGCGCTCAAGCGCTGCTGCCACCAGATCGAACCCTTTTTGATCGACCAAGCGGGAAATCATGCCAATCAGCGGCGTGTCCACGTCATCGGGCAAGTGACAGGTGTGGAGCAGCGCTCGTTTACACGCTATTTTCCCGGCAAGATCGGTTGCATCGTAAGGTGCAGAGATCAAGGGGTCATGTTCGGGAGTCCAGATGGAGTAATCCGCGCCATTGAGAATGCCGGTGAGCACTTCGCGCCGCGTCTGCAACACGCCTTCCAGCCCCGAGCCAAACTCAGATGTACAAATTTCTTCGGCATAGGTCGGGCTGACTGTCGTCAGTACGTCGGCAAAGAGCAACCCGGCTTTCATGAAATTCACTCCCCCAAGAAATTCCACGCCAGCAGGTTGGAACAACGATAGAGGCAATCCCGTCACGGGAAACATCCAAGCCGGAAATACTCCCTGATACGCCAGGTTGTGGATGGTATAAACCGTCGCGGCAGCGGAGAGCCGTGCATCGAGCCACGGGAACACACGCAGATACGCAGGAATCAATGCCGACTGCCATTCGTGACAATGAAATACGTCAGGAAACCACTCCAGACGCAGGGCAAGCAGGAGCGCAGAGCGACAGAAGAACGTGAAGCGGGCGGCGTTATCTGGATAATCGCCCGTGTCGTCGCCATACAGTCCCGGGCGAGAAAAGTAATCATCTTGTTCTAGGAAATAGACCTGGACAGTGGGCGCAGTCTCCGTGCCGGACGGCAAGAACCCTTGCCACACTTGGGCGGAACGGTTGCCAGCCATGTCCGGCACCTGAAGTTCGGACAGAAGTGAGGAGAGAGGGAACCCTCCGTCACGTACCTGTTGGTACAACGGCATCAGGATGCGGACATCGTGCCCCAGTGCGGCAAGCGCTTTCGGCAACGCGCCAATAACGTCACCAAGTCCACCAGTCCGGGCGAAGGGGCCAACCTCTGAGGCGACAAACAGAATGCGTAAGGGATCAGACATAGTGGGAAAGAGGTGAGTAGGGGTACGGCGCACCGTGCCCGGAGGACTTATAAAGTGTGGGTGAGGTCAGCAAAATAGTCTTCCCAGCGGTCGGCCACGTTCGGGGTCCATAGCCCTCCTCGGTGCCAGCTCTGGCGGATGGGCGCACCCTTGGGACCATACACCTTGCCGACATAGCGGCGTGGCATCGGCAAAGACTGTAACATTTCAGAGCGCGTGCGGGAGAAGTGCTCTTTATCTTCGGCACCATAAAACTTGAAGGAGCGATAGGGGCTGTCTTCGCCAAAGGTCTTGACGAAATTATGCTCTTCCGTCGGCTGATACTGGGGGGCATCCCAATCGTACACACTCCAGAAAATACACATGCCACCCAGGGTGCCTTCGAAGTCGAGATACTCGATTTCGCGGCTGACGATCTCCTCGGTATAGAGCGGGCTGTCTTCCCGCTTCCCGTCGCGGAAGACTTCGTAGTAATGGTGGAACGCATAGTGTTCAATGTACTGACCAGTCGCAGGGTCCAGCACATCATTGGGCAGGGAGATCACTTTGCGTCGCACGCCGTCGTCGGGAAGTTCGACTTTCTGACTCATCGTTTGCACATACTCGCCGGACTCGGCCACGGTGGTGCCGCCCAGTCCCTTGATCAGTACGCCGCCCCTCGGCATAGCGCGCACTTCGTGGTGCGCTTCCCAGTTGGGCGCTTGCCCTACCGGCGTCCAGGTGTAGTGGATATTGACCAGTTCGATTCCCGGCTGTGCATCGACATACGAGCGTTTAATGTAGAAAGACATGAGCATATCTCCTTATGCAGTAGTGGTTAGTTCAATTGGGAAGCG
>SYOC01000330.1 GCA_005804965.1 Pseudomonadota bacterium | reverse complement strand
GTGCGCGGCTTGAACGCCAAACCCCAGACGGCAAACTTCCGCCCGTGCAGATCGTCACCAAAAGACTTGCGCACTTTCTCAAACAGAAGATGCTTCTGCTTCTCGTTCACATCCTCAACAGATCGTAACAACGAAAAATCGGAGTCGTGTTCTTCAGCGGTACGGATGATGGCACGCACGTCTTTGGGAAAGCACGAGCCGCCGTAGCCGACACCAGGGAACAAAAAGTAGTGGCCAATGCGACGGTCGAAGCCAATACCACGGCGCACATCGGCAACGTCTGCACCCACTTTTTCACACAGGTTGGCGACTTGGTTCACGAACGAAATACGCGTGGCGAGAAAGGCATTGGCCGCATATTTCGTGACTTCTGCGCTGCGATTGTCCATCACCAGAATCGGGTTCTCTGTACGTACGAACGGCGCATAGAGTTCTTTGATCAGCGATAGAGCACGGTCGCTGTTTCCACCGATCACTACTCGATCCGGCTTCATGAAGTCATCAACCGCTGCACCTTCTTTGAGAAACTCAGGGTTGGACACGACATCGAACGGATGAGAAGTATTGGCATTCATCGTCTCTCGCACTCGGTCCGCCGTCCCTACCGGCACGGTGCTTTTGAGCACCACAACACGGTAGCCAGGCATAGCGCGGGCAACATCAGCCGTGGCTTGCAAAACCATACGCACATCGGCGGACCCATCGATATCCGAAGGCGTCCCGACGGCGATGAAGCACACCAAGCTGTCCTTCACCGCTGTGGTCAAGTCTGACGTGAACCGCAGCCGACCGTTTTCGGTGTTGCGGCGAATGAGTTCTTCTAGTCCTGGTTCGTAAATCGGTACCTTGCCGCTTTGTAGACTCGCGACCTTCCGCTCGTCAATGTCAACGCAAACGACATCGTTCCCACTTTCGGCAAAACAGGTTCCCGCCACCAAGCCCACATAGCCAGTCCCCACTACACAGAGATTCATGCTTGCTCCTATAAAAAAAGCGCTCAACTCCCGGGCGCTTGTGATTAGGCACTACCAACACCGCCACGTCCCCAAAGTTGCTTTCCCTCTGCCCCAGCTTCGCTGACAGGAGGCATCAAAAGTCACCTTCGGGCGGTCGTGCCTAGCCTAAGATATCTTTTATGACATAAATAGGTTTTTCTTGGCTTTCGTGATAAGTGCGAGCTAACAACTCGCCTATCAACCCCATGAACACCGACTGCACGCCAATCACCATCAACAAAATCCCCAACAGCAGCAACGGGCGATTACCAATCGAATGGTGCAGGATTAATTTTTCCAAACCAAGGCCGGTCAGAATCACTCCTCCCAACAACGTCGCAATCAAGCCGAGAAACCCAAATAAATGACTCGGACGGGTGGCATAAGACGACAGGAACTTCACCGTGAGCAAATCCAACACAACCCACAAGGTGCGGGCCAGTCCGTACTTCGAATTGCCGCGCTGCCGTGCATGATGCGCCACGGCCAACTCCGTCACTTTTCCGCCTTGATCGCTCACCAGCGCAGGGATGAACCGGTGCATTTCTCCATACAGCTTGAGATTCTTTGCTGCATCCTGGCGGAAGGCTTTGAGCGTGCAGCCGTAATCGTGAAGTTTCACCCCTGTCGCCCAAGAAATCATCGCATTGGCAAGTTGCGAGGGCAAGCGACGATTCCAGAAGGGATCTTGGCGATTCGCCCGCCAACCATTCACTAAGTCATAACCCTCGTTCAATTTGGCGATCAATGTGGGGATATCCATGGGATCGTTTTGCGAATCTCCATCAAGCGACACGATCACTTCCCCGGTAGCCTGCGCAAACCCCGCTGCAAGAGCAGCAGTTTGCCCAAAATTACGGCGAAAGCGCACTGCCTTGAAGCGAGCATCTTCGGCATGCAGTTCGGCAAGGAGTTCAGCGCTGCCATCGGAACTGCCATCGTCGACCAGCACAACTTCATACTCCCACCCAGTAGAGGCTAACGCGTCACGGATGCGATCACGCAGCGGGCGCAGGTTTTCGACTTCGTTGTAAATAGGGACAACAAGGGAAAGATACATAAATTAGCGATCAGTTTTTGGCATTCAACTCTCAACAGAAGGCGTTTCAGTCCTCTTTTGGCTGACAGCCGCCTTCATTAAAACTCAGTGAGACTGACGAACTGCCGATAGCGCCGCTCGATATCGTCGCGCGTGAGCGTGTGCAGCCGCCGTAAGCTAAAATCCTCCACTACAAATGAGGCCACGACACTGCCATACACAATGGCTTTGCGCAGGTTCGCCTCCGACAGGTCGTTGGTTTGCGCCAAGTAACCAAGAAATCCGCCGGCAAACGAATCGCCCGCTCCCGTCGGATCAAAGACCTCCTCCAGGGGGTAGGCGGGCACGGCGAAAATAGAGTTCGGAGAAAAAGACAGCACGCCGTACTCGCCCCGCTTGATGAGGAGCGACTTCGGTCCCAAGTCAAGAATCTTGCGTGCAGCCCGTACTACATTGCGCTCGCCGCTGACCAATCGTGCTTCTTCATCGTTAATGACAAATAAATCTACACGCTTCAGCAACGCTAACAACTCTGAACGAGCGCCTTCGATCCAGTGGCTAATCGTGTCACAAGCAATCATTTTGGGTGGTCCCGCCAATTGATCGAGCACGCCGCCTTGCAGCCCAGGGTTAATGTTGGCCAGAAACACGAACGGCGCATCACGAAACCCATCGGGCAATACCGGAGAGAAATCGGAGAATACATTGAGTTGCAGATCGAGCGTATCGCGAACATTCATGTCCTCGTGATAGCGCCCAGTCCAGCGAAATGTTCGCCCGGGTGCCACGGTAAGCCCAGACAGGTCGATATTACGCGAGGCTAAGAAATCTCGTTCACGAGTCGGAAAATCTTCTCCAATCACCGCCACCAATTTGACCGGGGCAAAATAGCTCGCGGCCACCGCAAAATACGACGCCGAACCGCCCAACACTTCATCGGCACGCCCGTGGTGCGGCGTCTCGATGGTGTCGAAAGCGACAGAACCAACAACGAGAATGCTCATCCCTTCCCCTCTTCCTCTCCGAGATAGCGACCGGCAATCACATGCAGGTCCTGTTTCACCTGCGCCGGGATCATCGACCGATCCGTGATAATGGCATCTCGCAAAGCCGACGCGCAGGGACAGGTGCGCACCGTGGAGAGACGCGGAAGTGCGCGACGAATAATGGCCTGCGCGGTCGCAACATTCTTCCCTAAGATGGCCAGAATATCTTCGATTACTACGTCGCCGTGCTCGGTGTTCCAACAGTCATAGTCGGTGGCCAACGCCAGCGTGGCAAAACACAATTCCGCCTCACGTGCCAATTTGGCCTCTTGCAGATTGGTCATGCCGATAATATCGGCTCCCCAACTCCGGTACAGAAACGATTCGGCACGGGTAGAAAACTGTGGCCCTTCCATACAGATGTACGTACCACCGTGATGAATGGTGGCACCACTCTCACGGCCAACTTCTGCCAACAGTTTCCCTAAGACACTACAGACCGGGTCGGCAAAGGCTACATGTGCGACTACTCCGCGACCAAAGAACGTGCCGGTACGTCCGAACGTGCGGTCAATGAATTGATCGGGAATGACAATCTCACCAGGAGCGATTTCTTTCTTCAGGCTGCCCACCGCACTGACCGCGATCAGATATTCCGCGCCCAGCTTCTTCATCCCATAGATGTTCGCGCGAAAATTCAGCTCTGAGGGAAGAATGCGATGGCCGCGCCCGTGTCGTGGTAAAAACACCACGCGCACGCCGTCGAGTTCGCCGACAAAATAGTCGTCCGACGGCGCACCAAAGGGCGTGTCCACAGAGACCCATTCCCCATGCTGCATGTCGCTCATCTGGTAGAGACCACTGCCGCCGATGACGCCGAGTGTTGTCATCTTTTTCTTGTCCTTCGCTTATGTCAGATTCTCAAAGCCGGATTACGCGGGCACCGTCTCAAGATACGCAGCTGCCAATTGCCCACAGGCACCTTGCACGTCTTGCCCTCGGCTTTCGCGAATAGTGGCATGCACCCCATGATCCAGCAGCCCCTGACGAAATCGTTCGATTCGTGGGCGCGGTGTCGGGCGAAACGGCGTACCAGGAAAAGGATTGAAAGGAATGAGGTTGACCTTGGCCCGCAGCCCATGCAGCAGTTTCACTAAGCGGCGCGAATCCTCTTCGCTATCGTTGACCCCGTCGAGCATAGTGTAGGCAAAGGTCAGGCGCTTGCGCGGAGCAATGGGAAGATTGCGGCAGGTATCAAGAAGCTGCTCCAACGGATAGCGCCGGTTGATCGGCATCAGATCATCGCGTGTCTGATTCGTCGTCGCCGTCAACGAGACGGTTACGTTCACCGGCGACTCTTCCACCAAGCGGCGCATCTGCGGGGCCAACCCCACCGTCGAGACTGTCACGCGGCGCGGGGAAAAATTCAGCCCCCACTCCGAGGTGAGGATGGACAAGGCTTTCGTCACGTGCTCGTAGTTGGCGAGCGCCTCGCCCATCCCCATGAAGACGATATTGGTCAATCGCCGGTCCGGGGGCAGGCTCTGCTGCACTTCCCATACCTGATTGACGATCTCTCCGGCAGTCAGGTCACGCACCGGACGCACCTGCGCGGTAGCACAGAAGCGACATCCCATCGCACAGCCGACTTGAGAAGAGATGCACAGGGTGAGGCGATCCTCCGCCGGAATCAGCACACTTTCGATACGCCGGCGATCCGCCAAGGTGAACAGATACTTGCGCGTCCCGTCGGCGGCTGGGGACACATGCGACGCAGTCAAGCGTGCGATAGTAAATTCCTGACTGAGCAACTCACGAAGAGAGGCCGACAGGTCGGTCATAGCGGCAAACGCTGTCGTCCCTTTTTGGTGTATCCATTTGAGGATTTGCCGCGCACGAAAAGGCTTTTCTCCGCGTTCGAGGAGCCACGCCTCCAGCTCAGGTCTGGTGAATTCTTTGATATCCATGAACAGGGCGCTTCAACGAGATTGAATCTCCATCTCACTGAAGAAGTAGGAGATTTCCCATTTTGCGGTGTCGGGAGCGTCGGAGCCGTGCACGGCATTTTTCTCGACATCCGTCGCCCAATCTTTACGGATGGTGCCAGCATCGGCTTTGGCAGGGTCGGTAGCACCCATCAGTCGGCGGTTGGTTTGAATCGCATCACCACCTTCAAGGACGGAAACCAACACTGGCCCAGAAGACATGAAGGTTGTCAGACTATCAAAAAACGGACGCTCTTTATGCACGGCATAGAAGCCTTCCGCTTCGGCTTTACTGAGGGCAATCATCTTCGTAGCAATAATT
>SYOC01000035.1 GCA_005804965.1 Pseudomonadota bacterium | reverse complement strand
GGAAGCGGGCTGGGCTGCCGTAGCAAATGGCGAACGTGGCATGGCATTGTCTCCGAGGATGCTTCTGAGAATAATCACTCAACCTCTTCTCTTTACAGCACTTTGTCCGGTTCGTACAACTTGCAACCAGTTCTTTGGTAAATGCGTCTTTCGCATCCAAGAGCAGCAGCTTGGAACGTGGCTTATGGGTTTTGAGATAATGGGCGATTAAGCTTGCGCGTTCGTAAGGGCCAGGTGGGCAACGGTAGGGATTCTCTGGCACTGTTAGTACGATGACTCCGCCGTCGGGCATCGCTTCGAGTTGCCGACGCAACAGCAGCGTCTGTTCCCCTGCCTCCCACGCATGCGGAAAAATTTGACTGGCTGCGGCATCATAACCTTCCAAAGCTCCCCAGTGCAGCTCCGCTCCAGGAGAAAGCACCAGTCGATCATAAGAAAGAGGTTTTCCGGCACTCAGGGTCACGCGTCGAACGATGGGATCGATCCCTTTCACTTCAGCATGCACGACATGCACGCCATAGCGCTGGCGCAGCGCCGCGTAGGTCTGTGTCAACGTCGGTAACTCACGCAGTCCGACAAGCACGGCGTTGCTGAACGGACAAGTAATGAACTGCGGCTGGGGCGTGACCAGCGTCACGTCGAGCGCGGGATCGGCCCGGCGGAGATATTTCGCGCACGTCGCACCACCAAAACCACCGCCAACAACCACGACGCGAGCGCGTGACTTCGGCTTTGCCCAGCTCCGACGGGCAAATAGTCCAGTCACAGGAAGGCTTGCCGCTAAACCGAGCACTTGGCGACGAGTCAGCACGGTTCGCTTCTCCCTTTCTTTCATCGCGCTGCGTGCATCGCCAAGGCGGCAATATCGTCGTCAGACAACCCTTTGGCAATACGATTCATGACCGTGCCTGGCCGTGCTCCCGAACGAAACGCTCGCAAGGCATCCACCAACTGTTCCTTTGGCAAAGCGTAAATGGATGGAATAGCGCCCTGGCTATGCCCGTCGGGTCCATGACACGCAGCGCACGCATTCATGAGCGCGGCCCCGCGCGAGGAGTGCGTATCCGCAGCCATACTCATTGAGACTGACGACGCAACCAAGAGCAGGGTCAGTACAATCACGACCCGAGTCGTAGAGCCTTCCAGTCTCATTCCTTCACCACCACGGGCACCCGCTCCGACTCCTCAGTCCCAGCATCGTCACGCCACGACACCTCCAAGTCACCAGACGCCTCGGCTGTAGTAAAAAACGTCAGATACGGATTGGCAGCAATCCCGGGAAACAGATCAGCGCGAAAGATTTCAACGCCGTTGTAGCGACAGAGCAACTGGTTGACTACATTACGCGGAATCGGGCGACCGGTGTCGTCGTGACGCCCCCCGGTTTCCATGGAGTGACGAATAAGCAAGCGCACCTCGAACACTTCTCCGCGTTGCAGGACAGCAGGGATTTGGATTCTGGTATTCGCCACGCAACACTCACCCCTCTTTACTTTCTACGCCACAAGCAGCCGCCGTCACGATTACCGTCGCCGTGTCAGTCCAGCACGAACCATCCTTCATCACCGCCAACGCCACGACTTGCTGCGAAGCCGCTAAGCGGATGCGCGTGTTGATTTCCGCCCGTCCCGAGCGCGGACCAAGATAGAAACGAGCAATCACCGGACGGGGATTCTTTTCAGAAAGAAGATGAATGCTCGTGACATGATCCTCGGGTGCCATCGGACTCTCGACGTGCACCTTGCAGACCACTGAATTGCCACTCTCTGCCAATGGCGGCAGCGTCAGCTTCACCCGACCAGCCTTCGGCTCTGCTCCGCCTGTCGCTTCACGAATCAGAGGAGTCAGTTTATCCGGCAACGCCAGCGCAGAGCGCATATGGAGCAGCGGCGCGAGAACTGCCGAGAGCATGCCGAGGCAGAAACCTCGACGCGAGCAATTGGCGAAGACAGACATCCCCTAATATCCTTAGGAAAGGCAAGTCACTTGCCGCTCTGACCTTGAGGAGTTCAGACCCGTCATTCCCGTGCAGGCGGGAATCCAGAGTATTTTGCCTGGATTCCGGGTCTCGCGCTGCTCGTCCGGAATGACGGGCTGCCACACATCTCTGCTTCGGAAGAAACTCAAGGCCGCTTCATCCTCTCCGGCTACGCCTTACGCAAATCGTGCTGGCGCAGCGGCAACGAGCGAATCCGTTTTCCGGTCGCAGCAGCAACGGCATTGCACAGCGCCGGAGCCAATGGTGCCAATGGTGGTTCTCCAGCCCCTCCCCAGAAGCCGCCAGATGGCGCGAGTACCACTTCAACCTTGGGCATTTCAGCGATGCGCATCATCGGGTAGTCATGGAAATTTGACTGCTCCACGCGCCCGTCTTTAATCGTGATCTCGCCATACAAAGCCGCAGTCAGACCATAAACCACGCACCCCTCGGCCTGTGCTCGCACGGAATCAGGGTTCGCGACGTAACCGGAATCGAGTCCCACCACAACGCGATGGATTTTCAATTCGCCTTTATCGCTGACCGAGACTTCGATCACTGCCGCTGTGTAACTGCCGTACGCATCTTGCATGGCAATGCCGCGATGCATTCCGGCAGGTAACGGTTTGTCCCAATTCGCAGCTTTCGCCACGGCATCAAGAATCCCCAAATCTTTGGAAGCCGGTGCGAGCAGTTTGCGGCGGAATTGGTAGGGATCCTGCCCGGCAGCCTGCGCGAGTTCATCGATAAAACATTCACGGAAGAACGGGTTCTGCGTATGCGCTACCGCCCGCCACGGTCCTGGCGGCACGTGCGAGTTGCGCATGGCGTACTCCATCTTCTGGTTAGCCACCGTGTACGGCGAGTCCGAGAAAGTGCGCACGCCAATGGGGTCGATACCGTTCTTAATACGGTCAGGCATGACGTTGTTAAAGATCGAATGCTCAGCCTGGCGCACGTACCAAGCCGTCGGGGTACCGGAGGCATCCAGTCCGGCCTTCATACGCACCATGGCCACGGGGCGATAGCGCCCATGTTGAATGTCTTCTTCGCGCGACCAAATCAGTTTCACAGGTTTACCGGGCACGGCCTTGGCAATGGCCACCCCCTGACGGACGAAATCCAGCACTAAACCACGACGGCCAAAACCACCGCCGAGATGAACCTTATGCACTTCGACATTGGTAATGGGCACTTCCGCGACTTCCGCCGCTAGCGCTGCCGTCGCCTCGCTATTCTGCGAAGGTGCCCAGATTTCTACTCGCCCTTCGGTGTAGAGCGCCGTACAGTTCTGTGGCTCCATGGTCGCGTGTTCAAGATAGGGCGTGTAGTACTCGGCCTCGACCACTTTCGCCGCCGCAGCGAAAGCTTTGTCAACATCGCCTTCGCTGCGCGAGACTGGCGCTTCCGCTACAGTCAGCCCGTCGCGGAGGAATTCCTTGATACTCGCGCTCGATACCTTGGCGCTTTCTCCAAAATCCCATTCGATAGGCAGGGCTTTCAGTGCTTGCTGTGCGTGCCACCAACTGCCTTCAGCCACAACTGCCACATAATCCGCAAACGGTACGACTTTGAGGACACCGTGCATCGAGGCAATCTTCTCGGCGTCGGCGCTCTTGAGTTTGCCACCAAAGACAGGGCATTGGGCAATGGCAGCGTAGACCACATCTTTCGGGCGAGCGTCAATGGCGAACTCGGTCTTTCCCGTCACTTTGTCAGGGATATCGAGACGCGCAATCGGCTGACCGAGCAGTTTCCAGTCTTTGGGATCTTTCAGTGTGACATCTTGTGGCGGCTTGAGCTTAGCCGCATCGGACGCCACCACACCAAAAGAGACCGTGCGCTTGGTAGGCACGTGGGTGATGATACCGTTTTCCGCAACACACTCGGCTGCATCGGCTTTCCAGCGCCGCGCTGCAGCGGTAATCAGCATCATCCGCGCGGTGGCCCCGGCTTTACGCAAGAATTCGTTACTATCACGAATCGAGCGGCTCCCGCCGGTCAGCATGTCGCCAAAGACCCGATTGCGCCGCAAGTGCTCGCTAGTGGAAGCGTACTCTGCTGTGACCTTCTTCCAGTCACAGCCCAGCTCCTCAGCGATCAACATGGTCAGTCCGGTAAAACTCCCCTGCCCCATCTCCGTACGCGCCACGCGAATGAGCACGCGATCATCAGCATGGATATTCACCCACGCAATGACTTCAGAGCCGAAGACGGTGTCATGTTCACAGGGGTTGCACTCCTCTTTTTTCTCCTTTTTCGCAAACGCGCCAGATGGCACGCAGATTTCCAACATCAGCCCGCCACCAACGGCGGCAGAGCGTACTAAAAATGAACGTCGAGACAGATCACGTGACGATGCCATATTCTGTGCCTCCTTGGGGCGTTACGCTTTCTTTGCTGCCGCGTGGATTGCTTGCCGAATGCGCGTGTAGGTACCACACCGGCAAATGTTCGTGATTTCTGCGTCAATGTCAGCATCGGTCGGAGTAGGCTTCTTCGCCAGTAACGCCGCTGCCGCCATAATCATGCCCG
>SYOC01000034.1 GCA_005804965.1 Pseudomonadota bacterium | reverse complement strand
TCCGCGAGAAGTTCGGCATCGCACCTCATGGTGGTGGAGCAGACGCAGAGGCTTGAGCGCTGCCCTGGATAAACTATGTCCCTCCAACCCAAAGCTTCCCTCACCCCCGAAGACTACCTCGCCATTGAGCGCCAGGCCGAGTACAAAAGCGAGTATTTCCATGGCGAGATGTTTGCCATGGCGGGAGCCAGTGAACGCCACGTTCTCATCGTGGCCAACGTGGTCGCTGAGTTGGGCAGTTGGCTCAAAGGACGACCAGAGAAAGTGTATGCTAGCCATCTTCGTATGCTCATCAGCCCCACTGGTCTCTACACTTATCCTGACATCGTCGTAGTGTGCGGTCAGGCGCAATTTGCTGATGAGCAAAAAGACACCCTACTGAATCCGACGCTGATCGTCGAAGTGCTTTCTGAAGCGACCAAAGACTACGACCGGGGCGAAAAGTTCGAGCAGTATCGGTCGCTTGCCTCCTTCGACGAATATGTCCTGATTGCTCAGGATAGGCACCACGTCGAACACTTCGTCCGGCAGTCAGACAATCGCTGGCTGTTGGCCGAGACCAATCGCCGCGAAGACGCTCTGCAACTGTCATCTATTTCCTGCACTCTCGCCCTCGCCGAAATCTACGATAAGGTTGAAATCATGCCATGAGAGCGCATCTTTCCCCTTCTCGTCCTATGGAGAGAAGCCTCACTCCTCTCGATTACGCCTATCGTCTGCTCGCCCAACGCTCCTATAGCGAAGTCCAACTTGCGGAAAAAATGCTAGCCAAAGGTTTCACCGAAGCTGCGGTTGCCCGCACGGTAGCGCGTCTCAAAGAGCAAGGCTACCTGAACGATGCCCGCCTCGCCGCTGATACAGCGGAACGCCTCCGCCAACGTGGCTTTGGCCAGGAGCGCATCCGTGAAAAACTCACTCAACACGGCATCGCTGCCGACACGGCCACAACGGTGCTGGCCACAACTTCTTCGGATGACGAACGAGAAGACGCGCAGCGCTTCCTCGCTAGCCGTTTTTCCGCAGACACGCTAAAACAACCCAAGATTGTGGCGCGAGCCTTTCGTTTGCTGATAAGCCGAGGCTATCCTCAAGAGGTGGTTGAACAGCTTCTCGGCAGCGGGTTCGACAGCGCCAGCTATGCAGAGGAAGCATGAGTGTGATGACTGGCAAAGAAATTCGCGACAGTTTTCTGAAGTTTTTCGCTGAACGCGGCCACCAGATCGTGCCGAGCGCCTCGCTCATCCCGGCGAGCGATCCAACGTTGATGTTCACCAACGCCGGTATGGTGCCGTTCAAGAATATCTTCCTCGGCATTGATCCGCCCACGCAAACACGTGTGGTCAATTCCCAGAAATGTCTCCGTGTGTCCGGCAAGCATAACGACCTCGAAGAAGTCGGACGCGACACCTATCACCATACCCTCTTCGAAATGCTCGGCAATTGGTCGTTCGGCGACTACTACAAACGCGAGGCGATCCTGTGGGCGTGGGACTTGCTCACCAATGTCTGGAAACTCCCCAAAGACAAACTGTGGGCAACCGTCTACACGACCGACGACGAAGCCGACAATTGGTGGCGCACCCTCACGGACATCAAGAAAGACCAGATCCAGCGCTTTGCCGAGAAAGATAACTTCTGGGAAATGGGCGAGACTGGACCATGCGGCCCGTGCTCGGAAATTCACATCGACCGTGGCCCCGGCTTCTGCGAAAAAGAAAACTCTCCTGGCCACACTTGTTCTGTCAACGGCGGCTGCCCGCGCTACATCGAGCTGTGGAATTTGGTGTTCATCCAATACAACCGTAATCCTGACCGCTCACTGACCGAGCTGCCATCCAAGCATGTCGATACCGGTATGGGGCTCGAGCGCGTCGCCTCCGTTCTCCAAAACGTGCGCGGTAATTACGATTCGGATCTTCTGCGTGACATCATTCGCGCCATGGAACAACTGAGCGGGAAACCGTATGGCAGCGATCCAGAAACCGACATCTCCTTCCGAGTCATCGCCGATCACGCCCGTGCAGCCGCTTTTGTGATTGCCGACGGTGTGGTGCCAACCAACGAGGGCAGAGGGTATGTCTTACGCCGCATCATGCGTCGCGCCTTGCGGCATGGTCGCCTGCTCGGCTTCGAAGGGCCGTTCTTCTTCAATGCCACAGAGAGCGTCGTGCGGCTCATGGGCTCCGCCTACCCGTCGCTCGTCGAGCGTAAAGACTATGTCACCGAGGTCGTGCGCACCGAAGAGGAACGTTTCTCCGATACCTTGGGGCGAGGGCTTGCCCTGCTCGAACAAGAAATTGCCGCGTTGCGTCAGACGAGCCAAACCACACTGGCCGGTGATGTGGCTTTTCGCCTCTACGACACCTATGGCTTCCCTCGCGACCTCACAGAAGATTTTCTTTCGTCGGAAGGGTTTGCCCTCGATCATGCCGGTTTCGACACTGCGATGGAGGAGCAACGCTCGCGTGCACGTGAAAACCAGAAAGGTACGGTCTACATCAGCGCCGGGCTGACTGATCTCCGCTCCCGTTTTGTCGGCGACCGCATTGTCGAGTGGGAATCGGAAATCCTTGCCACGCTCGTCCGGGGCGAAAGCCGCAGCAACGCGATCCAGCAAGGCGAGGAAGTCGAAATCGTCACAGCAGAAACTCCCTTTTATGGAGAATCCGGCGGACAAGTCGGCGATTTCGGGCGGCTGGAAACCGACCGTGGTGATGTCGTCGAAATTCTCGATACGCAAAAACCCCAGCCCAGTTTGATCGTCCATCGTGGCCGCGTCGTACGTGGTGCTATCCATGTGGGCGACCGAGTCCGGCTTACTATCGACACCGCGCGACGAGAGGCGGTTCGTCTCAATCACTCAGCGACGCATATTATGCATTCCGCACTGCGGGAGATGCTTGGACCACACGTGCGTCAGGCTGGCTCGTTAGTCTCCCCCGACCGTCTGCGCTTTGATTTTACGCACACGAGTCCGGTGAAAGAAGAGACGCTGCAACGCATCGAAGACCTCGTCAACGCCCATATTCGAGAAAATGCTGCTGTCACCACGGAAGAGATGTCGCTCAACGATGCGCTCAAAAGCGGTGCCCTGGCGTTTTTCGGTGAAAAGTATGGAGAACGGGTGCGAGTGCTGCATATGGGCGAGTTCTCTACGGAACTCTGTGGCGGAACCCATGTGAGTCGCACCGGTGACATCGGCTTGTTCAAAGTCAAAGCCGAAGCCGGGGTCGCCTCCGGCGTGCGCCGTCTGGAAGCCATGACCGGCGAGGGCGCACTCGAATGGGTGCGGCAGCGCGAGCACATTCTCAAAGAAGCAAGTCATCTGCTCAAAGGGTCGGAAGAAGATGTCGCCGACAAAATCGAACGACTGATGGCGCAACAGCGCGAACTCGAAAAGAAGCTTGCGCAGCTCCAGGGAACGCTGGCTGGTTCACAAAGTGAGGACCTTGGGGCGCGTGCCCAGTCGATCAATGGTGTCAATGTGATCGCGAGTCGCGTCGATGGCTTGGACGAGCGAGGACTGCGTGAACTGGCCGACCGCTTGCGCGACAAGTTGCAACCTGCCGTGGTCGTGCTCGGCACCGTCCAAGGAGATCGTGTTATCCTATTGGCCGCAGTCAGCAAAGACAGCGTGAAGCAGCACCACGCTGGCAATATCATCAAACAAATCGCGCCTCTCGTTGGCGGTGGTGGTGGTGGGCGTCCAGATTTCGCTCAAGCGGGCGGGAAGGACCCGTCGCGCTTGGAAGAGGCATTGCAGAAAGTCTACACACTCGTCGCCACTGGGGCGTAAAGGAGGGTCGTGCCACACATCGAGCACACGGCTGAAGATACCTCGCGTATCCAGTTCGAGAATCACCGCTTCTTCCAGGACCTGCTCGGGCGTCAGGATGAGCACCTGCGCAGCATTGAGAAGGCGCTGGGAGTCACGCTTTCTGCCTCGGGTTCCTCTCTCACCATTACCGGCGAGACCACGGAGCGTGAACTCGCTACCAAAGTCACCACACAACTCTATGGGTTGCTGCAGAATAATTACCCGATCTATCCGAGTGACGTTGATTACGCCATTCGCATTCTGAGCCGCGACCGCGCCGCCAATTTACGCGACATCTTTCTCGACACGGTCTACATTTCTGCGCATCGCCGCACGATCACCCCGAAGAGTATTGCGCAAAAAGCCTACATCGACGCGATTCGCAGATTTGACATCGTCTTTGGGATAGGGCCAGCTGGGACGGGGAAAACGTATTTGGGCATGGCGATGGCCATTGCCGAATTGATGAAGCACAAGGTCAGCCGTGTGATCTTGACCCGACCCGCAGTTGAGGCAGGCGAGAAGCTCGGGTTCCTTCCCGGCGACCTCGCGGAAAAGATCAATCCATATTTACGTCCGCTGTATGACGCTTTGCATGACATGGTGGACTACGACAAAGCCAGTAAACTCATGGAGCGCGGCACGATCGAGGTCGCGCCGCTGGCATTTATGCGGGGTCGCACGTTGAATGACTCCTTCGTCATTCTTGACGAAGCACAAAACACCACGCCAGAACAGATGAAGATGTTTCTCACGCGGCTGGGCTATGGCTCCAAGGCGGTGATCACCGGCGACGTGACCCAAATTGACTTACCTTCGGGGACCCGCTCTGGACTCAAAGAGGCGCAGCAGATTTTGCGTGGCATTGCCGGCATCAACTTTTCTTACTTCAGCGAGAAGGATGTCGTACGGCACCGTCTCGTGCAGGACATCATCACCGCCTATGAACGAGCGCAAGCAGAACAAGAACGCCTTGCCGAAGAAAAACGTGAACGCCGCCGCCTCGAACGACAAGGACGGCAAGCGCAGTATGATGATCGACATTTCCGGCCAAGTGCCAGGAGTGAGTCGGAAAGAGTTACGACACTGGATGCGGAAAGTCTTACATCATCTCAGCCAACGGCAAGCGGAACTCAGCCTCGCGCTGGTGACGGACCTGGAGATACATCGCCTGAATCTCCAGTATCGCGGGAAAGACAAGCCGACTGATGTGTTGTCCTTTCCCTTGGCTGACGAATTGCAGCCGCACTTGCTCGGAGACGTTGTCATCTCGAGAGAAACTGCGGCGCGTCAGGCCCAACGCCGCAGTCATTCACTCCGCGAAGAGCTACAAATCTTGCTTATTCACGGGATTCTGCACCTGCTGGGCTACGACCACGAACTCTCGCGCAGCGAAGCCATTCGCATGCACCGGAAAGAGCGCGAGGTGAAGGCTATGCTGGCTACATTTGCGGATTCTCCAGGCAGTTCGGAATCCCCGCCGCCACTGGCATCCACGGCTCGGCTCGCGAGGTCCAACAGTTGAGCATCGGCGCCACCCAGCTGGAATCGTCCAAGCTCCCGGCTTTGACGAAAATCAGGTCTGGAACCATCTCCGCTTTGGTAAAAAGCGGCGAGCCGCAGACTTTGCAGAATTCTCGTGTGACGTCGCGCCCGCCATTGGACTTGACGGTAAACGCGCCCACCTCGCCGTGCAGCAAACGCAGCGCTGTGCGTGGCAACGCCATGACCGTGGCGAATGGGCTGCCGGTCGCTTGCTGGCAATCACGACAGTAGCAATTCACCGTCATCAGTGGCGCGTCGGTAAACTCGTAGCGAACGCCGTGACATAAACATCCACCAGTATGCACGTCAGTCATCATTCCTCCTGAACAGGTTCAACCGTTGATCAATAAAGGAAAGGGATTCGTTACCCATGATTCCAGGACAATACGACAAGCGCTTGTGGAGTAAGGTTCTGCCCTGAACATGGTTGAAAATTAGCCGTGGGATGGTCAATTTTCAACCATTACACGGATGAACCTGGAGTTCTTCCCAATCTGAGGCACCAGAATTGCTCCTTGAAGGAGCTTAACCCTTGCCCGTCTGCGCCAGCAGGAGTTCGCCTTTGAGGCGATACAGCTCGGCTTCGTACCAACGCTCCCCGCTTTTGTCTGCTTGAGCGAACGCTTCCGCCAGCACAGCCAACCCCTCTTCAGGTTGTCCCGCCTTGCGATACTCGTCAGCCAAGAGGGCAAAGAAAACCGTCAGTGCCAACTCTGACCCCGTGGCGCGGTAAGCAGCTAAGCCCTGGCACATCTGCGCAATGCCTTCCCCTGTCTGTCCCTGCATGGCCATTGCCCAGCCTCGCATGATGGTTGCCCACGCCACCTCCCGCACAAACCTGTGTTCGGCGGCAAGAGCAATCCCGGCTTCAACGTGCTCGTGGACGATATGCGCCTCTCGTCGGTACTGATGAATCCAGGCCACGAAGCGCTGTGCATAGACCAAGCTAAAGGGATGCGACAACTCCTGCGCGAGGGCGAGGCCTTCATGACATCTCTGCACCGCTTGGTCCGCATAGCCAAGATGCCACAGGGTCATAGCAACAACGCAACAAGAGCTCGCCTTGAGGTCTTGGCCAAGCAGAAAAGTGAGGGCACGATGCTGTTGAGGGTTGCAGAGGGCAATCCCCCGCTCAAGGTGTTCTCGAGAGAGGATAAATTCGCCAAGAGTGACCAACGCCGTTCCCAAGGCAAAGTGCGACTCTATCAAAAGAGCAGGATCTTGGAGACGTTGGGCCAGCGCCAGACACTGTTCTCCTAGCTCCCGCGCCGTGTAGTACTCTGCCCGAACAAGGTAAAAATACCACAGCCCCCACAGCACGGGAAAAAGATGCGCGGTCTCTCCGAGTTGTTGGCACAGTTCCCGCGCCCGGGTAAAAGCTACTCCTATTTCTGGAGCGGCGTACCCTTTGATAGCTCGCAACGGTGCACCTAACGTCAGTTGCAGCGCGAGTTCGAGTCGGGCGCGCTCGGGCGTCCGGCAGAGTCTTGAGTACCTCGAGGCCCCTGGTGAGATGGTTGATGGCTTCTTGATAAGCTGAACGTTCCACCGCCCGTTGTCCTGCATGCTGCCAATACGGCAATGCCTGCACGATGAGCCCGGCTTCGGCGTAGTGATGGGCCAGCAACTCGGGCTGCGTGGCTTTGGTGTCGGAAAATCGCTCCTCCAGCACCCGGGCAATTTGCTGGTGGAGCTGTTGGCGGCGGCTCTTGAGCAGCGATTGATACGCAGTGTCCTGAATCAAGGCATGCTTGAAGAGGTAAGTACTCTGCGGTGGCGTCCCCCGTTGGTAGAGCAGTTCTGCTGCGACCAACTGCTGCAATCCCTGTTGTAACGTCGCCTCGTTCGCCGGCAGAACCGCATGCAGCAAGTCATACGAAAACTCTCGCCCGAGGGTAGCGCCGAGCTGGGCTAGCT
>SYOC01000329.1 GCA_005804965.1 Pseudomonadota bacterium | reverse complement strand
GCCGCCTTTCAGCAAGGTGCGGTGGAAGTCTGCCACCAGCGAACCCACGTATCGTCCCGAATAGGGCCGCCCTGTCGCTTTATCGCTCTGCTGCACGTAGTCAACATACCCCTGCGTGGCCGGGAACCATTCGTTACGCCGGCCTTCGTTGATGCTGTAAATGTTGCCACGGGTGGGGATACGAATGTTTTCGTGGGTACACAGGAACTCGCCGATACCAGGATCAAGCGTGAAGCAGTTGACTCCATTGCCGGTAGTATAGATCAACAACGTGCTCGGTCCGTAGAGGGCATAACCAGCGGCGACCTGTTGCGAGCCGGGACGGTGGAGTGCTGCGGCAAGTTCCGTCCCCCTGACATCGGCGGGACGGCGATAGACGGAGAAGATCGAACCAATTGTCACGTTCACATCAATGTTCGATGAGCCGTCGAGTGGATCAACGAAGATGACATACTTTCCTGATTCGGCATTGCCGGGAATTTCGGCGGGATGCTCTAATTCTTCAGACACCAGCGCTGAGACCACCCGTCCATGCTCGAAGGTACGCAGAAATGCAGTGTTAGCAATGTCGTCCAACTTTTGCTGCACTTCTCCTTGGACGTTGATGTTTTCGGTCGCTCCCAAGATGTCGAGAATGCCAGCCCGTGTGAGGTCTCGGGCGATGGTTTTCGCGGCGACTGCAACTTGCGATAACACCAAAGAAAGCTCTTCTGCCGTGCCCGGCGACGCCTGTCCTTGCTGCAATACGTGGCGGGTTAAGGTCATTCCTTTGTTCGTCGTGCTCATGCCGTGCTCCTCTGAGGAAAGGCGTTTCCTTTTCTCTACCATCGGCGCACGTGTTGGGAAAGAGCGAGCTGAGATCGCAGTTCCTGTGCTTGCTGAAGATAGGAGTCGGCTTGAGTTTTCGTGGCAGCATCGGAGGAGTCGGCCAAGAACTGACCAAGGGCAATAGTTGTTTGGGCAAGGAAGGGCAAGCTCTGCATCTGCTTTGCCAAGTCGTAGGCAATGCGTAGATGCTCTTCTGCCTCTGGCGTAGTTGCGGAAACATGCTTCGCCAGAAGCCGACCTAGGGTCAGATGAGCGACGCAACGGAACCAGAGGCTGCCGCTCTCGTCGGCTTTGGCAACGGCTGCGTGCGCCAACTGTTGTGCCGCTGCTAGATTGCCCTGCCGGGCTTCGAGTTCTGCCAGCCATGCACCCGCCAGTTCACAGAACGCCAGTTGCTCGTGCCAGGTTCTGGTGAGGGCAGTGCGCGCAAATGTGAGTTGGCCGTTTTGGCTGTCGAGTGCCTCCATCTCTTCAAGATACTCTTGCAGACATCCAACGAGCACGCGGCCAGTGGTCGGACTCACTTCCTCCATGATCTCGACGGCGAGCGCGATCTCTCGTTGCGCTGCGGCGTGTTCTCCGTACAAGTCGAATACTAAAGCTAAGCCCCACTGCACCACCGCTTGCGACATGCGGTTGCCGTGCCCGTGGGTTTGCTCGGCGGCCAAACGCAAAGCACTGACGCCACGGTCGGCTGTGCCTAGAAAACCACGACTGGCTCCTGCTATCGCGAGGCCGTGATCGTACGGGTGAATAATGAAGCCCATGGGTTGTTGTGTGAGTTGGTGCTGCTGGACATGCGCCAGACCTTCTTCCGCTACCATCAGGGCTTCGCTGAACGATCCAGCCAGCCACAGTAAATGCGCGAGTGGCCCGGCAGTAATCGCTTGCAGGTAGACATGCTGCGTTGCTGTGGCAATGTCTTTCACGGCACGAGCATGTGGTAAGCCTGTTTGCGGTCGTCCCCATAAAATATAGGCCACGGCCATAGTCGCGTGCAGTTCCGCCAGCAAGGGCGCGTTATCGAGACGGCGGCAGACTTCTTCAGCCAAGATAAATTGGGCACGGATGGGAGCATCGTCGTGATGCTGGCGACTCAGCACGCTGATGAGGCGAAGACGTGTACGCACCTCGGCCAAGTCGCGTTCGGAGTCAGGTGGTTGCGTGAAGAGCAAGCGTAAATACTCTTCCCCAAAATAGCCGGCATCTTCGTCGGCATAGAGCGCGGCTGCCCGTCGCCCAGCCAGTTGCAGATACTGCATGGCCTTTGCCACATTGGCGCTACGCGAGTAGTGATAGGCGAGTAAGCTAGCATGTTCCTGGAGCTTGTCGGCGTAGAGTGTTTCTATGGCATGGCCCGTGCGTTCGTGCAGACCGGCGCGGGTTTCTTGGAGCAGACTATGATGGGCGACTTCTTGTGTGAGGGCATGCTTGAACGAAAAGACACTCTCCGGGTACACGGCGGATTCGTACAGCAAATCCCGAGCTTGGAGGAGGTGCAACGCCTGAAGAAACTCGGCCTCTGCTAGGTCGGCAACCTGAGCCAAAAGTGCCTGCGATGCCTCGTGACCAATGACTGCGGCAGTGTGCAACAAGTTTTTCGCGGGTTGCGGCAAACGATCCAAGCGACTGGCCAACACGCCTTGAATCGTGGTCGGGAGAGTCCACTCTGCTGCCAACCTGGGTGAAGAGTGCTGTATCGGTGCGTCGGTCAGTGCCGCGCTCAACGCGCCGGTTTCGCGTAGCGTGTGGATCATTTCTTCCAGAAAGAGGGGGTTGCCGCCGCTGCGCTGACATACATCAGGGACGACGGCAGAGGCGGATGTCGTTGTTCCCACCAGCGCTGTGAAGAGCGAGGTTGTCACTTCCAGCGGCAAGGGAGACAAATGCACGAGATGGACATGGGCTTGTTCTTCCCAGGGGGTGCCATAGCCCGGGCGCGAGCTCGTCAGGATCAACACCGGCAAGGTTTCCAAACTCGTCGCCAGGGTGCGGAGAAACCCCAGGCTGTGCTCATCCAGCCAGTGGAGATCTTCCACCAGAAACGCGACTGGCTGCTGGCGGCATTGCAGCGCCACCAAGCGCTTGATGCCGTTGAGAATCTGTTGGCGCTTGGCTTCGCCAGACAGTGTCGCCAGGGCTGCATCTTGGGGATCGACCCCCAGCAAATCGAGCAGCAACGGGACAAAGGCTGCCAGAGAAGCATGAACTTCGGTGAGCGTGCGGTGCAGCTTCTCGCGGTAAGATGCGACCGCATCATGCGCAGTGATGCCACAATAGCGTTTCAGCATATCAATCAGCGGAGCATAGGCGCGGGTTTTACCGTAGGCGAACCCTTCTCCTTCGATGAGCAAGAAACTATGCTCACGCAGCTTCGGTTTGCATTCTTCAAGCAAGCGCGACTTGCCCAGCCCGGCTTCACCTAGAATCGTTACGACTTGACCATGTCCGGAAGCAGCGCTGGCCGTGAAGCCTTCGAGCTGCGCAAGTTCGTGGGTGCGTCCGAGGAACGGCGAGAGTCCGGAAGCTGTGCGCGCCGTGAGTCGCGAGCGCGAGGGATCGAGGCCCACAAGTTCATGGACGGCAAACGGCTCGGCCGCACCTTTGACCTTGGTGAGTCCCTGCGATACGAAGCGGAAGGCATGACGTGTGAGCCGGTAGGTGGCGTCGGTAACCAGCGTTGATCCCGGCAGCGCGAGCGTTTCCATGCGTGCCGCTAATCCTACCGCGTGACCCACCGGCGTGTATTCCATGAACAGGTCATTGCCGATGGAACCGACCACCACCTCGCCGGTATTCACACCGACACGAATCTGCAAATCGATGTCTCGTTGTGTACGCAGTTCTGCGGCATAGTGCCGCACGGTTTCTTGCATACGCAGCGCCGCATAGAGCGCACGGTGGGGGTGATCTTCGAGGGCGAGCGGCGCACCGAACAGCGCCATGATGCCATCTCCCAGCACGCGGCTGACCGTACCTTCAGCGCGATGCACGGCGTCCATCATGTGTTGCAGACAGGGGTCGAGCAGGCGTTTGCTTTCTTCCGGGTCGAGACTTTCGAGAATGTCCATCGACCCTTTAATATCGGCGAACAGCACGGTGATGATTTTGCGCTCGCCTTCAAGTGTCTTCTTGCCGGAACGAATGCGCGAGGCAAGATGCGCAGGAATGTAGCGGTCAGGTGCAGGCGAAAGGGCAGGGGAGAGGGCAGCGCCGTGCGGCGATGTTGCCGCTGCGGATATTTGCGCCGAGGTGATTGGTGTAGCTGCGACCGGCGAGCCACAGTCGCCACAGAATTTTTTGCCCACCAATACCGCACTGCCACAGTGCGGACACGCAACGGCCAGGGCTGCGCCGCATTCGCTGCAGAATTTGGATTGAGCGCGATTCCCTGCCCCGCATTTCCCGCACTGCATGGACGTATGACGCCTTTGCCATTTTTATTGGTGTAAAGAAGCTCGGGGCTTGGTCTACCACATTGGCGTGGGATTGCAAAGGGGAACCTCCTGGGTCGTGAAAACGGCAAAGAGTCTGGCGTTAAGCCTCGTCACGGAGTTTCCCCTGAGCTGGCAGAGATTCTTCCTTTCCCTCTCCCTGGCAGGGAGAGGGTAGGACGAGCGCAGCGAGGACAGGTGAGGGTAAAGGCAATCGCAAATTGCTTTAGTGGGGCTTGTTCTGACAAACGCTTGGCGCGGATCTTCCTCCGGGCTGGGTGATTCTAATGCACCCCGGGGGTTTGCGTCACGCTCACGCTAGAGCCGTCGGCGCATTGGTTGCCGGTGTCTACCGCCACGGTAGCTCCATTGGTGAAGTCGCTGGTGCAGTCGGTGCGGTTCTTGCCAGCTTTGTTATTGGTCACGGTGGTGTTGGTGCCGTCGTTGCGGATGCCATCGGCATGGTTCATGGAAACGCTGTTGCCGTCCAGTGTGTTGAGGTCGCCACCGTTGAGGTGGATACCCTCAAGCAGGTTCTTACTCGCCTTGTTCAGGCTGATGAGGTTGCTAGTCCCGTTGATACGGAACCCGTCGGCCTCGTTCTCCGTCGCGGTATTCGCGACAATCTGGTTATTGTCCCCGTTGATGTCGAAACCGTGCTCGGTCTCGTTTCCGTTGCGCAGCGCCCGGTTCTCTCGGATGATGCCATCTGAGCCGTTGATGCGGAAACCGTGTTGCACGTTGTCCCGCGCGGAGTTCTTGGCCACCGTCCAACCGCTGCCCGTTCCAGACGCAACAAAGATGTCAAACCCTTCATCATCGTTGTTGGAGCCGATTGCGGTGTTCCCCTGCACCAGCAACGTCGCGCAGTTGGTGAGGCAGTTGACCCTGATGCCATCGTTGGACTGATACTGCGCCCGGTTGCCCACCACTTGCGGGTTGTCACCAGAGATGTCGAAGCCGTCATCCTCCCCGAGTTCCGCCCGGTTGTTGATCACTTGAGCATCATTGCCGCTAATCTGGAAGCCATCGCCATCGGTGATGGAGGCCAAGTTTCTCTCGATCACATTATTATCGCCAGTGATCAAGAATCCCTCACTATCTTCGATCACCCTGGCAATATTCTCCCGCACCAGCAGGTTGTCACCTTCGAGATCAAACCCGCCATCGTCCTGGTTCTGGGCGCGGTTTTTAACGATCTCGGCGGCGTCGCCGTCTAGCTCCAAGCCTTCGCTCTCATTGCCGCTAAAGAAGCAGTTGGCCACGAGCGCGTCATTCCCCTCGATATCGACACCGTTATCTTGGTTGCTGAGGAGGCGCAGGTCGCGCAGGGTGCAGCCATCGGCTTGACAGAGGATGCCGTCTCCACTCAGCGTAGCCCCCTTTGCGTGGCGCACGGTGAGGGCGGAGACCGTGACGTTATTGGATTCGATGAAAAAGCCTGGGCCGCTCCCGAATGGTGCCAGCGGTAAGCCATCGACAATAGTGCTGGCAGCCCCCGAGCCTATAATCTTCAGCCCGTCTTTGCCGGCGGGCACGGTAACATTCTCGAAGTAGACGCCAGGAAAAATTTTCACGGTATCTCCGCCGACGGCAGCAGTGACAGCCGCTTGAATAGTAGGGTGCCCTGTGGGCACGACGAGCGTGGCTCCCCAAACGGGTCCCAACATGGTGAAGACGGCGAGACCGCCGCCGATAAGCTGATGAGTCTTGCGCATAAACCTGCTCCTCCTATGCCCCGATGGGGGAAAATTTTCTAGAAGCCTAGAAGATCCCGAGTCTATGTCAAGAGGCAACTTGCGGCGTGAAGGAGCGAGTGGTGGTAGTGATGAAGTCCGTCGCTCAGTCTGACAGTCTTGGCGTCGATCAGTCTTTGAGTCGGGCGCAGACCATACGCGGACATGCCGGTGAGATCGTGAACGAAAGGGTAATCGCAACCGGGTTAAGGGCCAAGGATTTTCTGCAACGTTCTCTGCAGTGCTTCCTGATCTGCTTCGTTCAGGCGACCCAATTTGCGCAAGATAAGGCTTTTCTCGATAGAGGTCAGGACAGGCTTGATGGTCGAAGGTTTCAGCAGTCCTGCTGCCTGCCAGCTAGTGACGAGCACTTCGCCAAATGCAGCAGAGGGCCTGACCTGGCTGGTCACTGCCATGATGATGAAGTCCGGACGCTCTCGATGGTATGTCGTGGAACTCACCACTACGGCAGGGCGCTTCTTGCTGGAGGTCTGGTCCGTGAAGGGAAACGGCGCGAGCACGATATCGCCAAACTCATAGCTGGTCATACTCGGCATCGTCGGGATTGTCCCATACTTGCTGAAAGGCCGCTTCGGACAGTTTGGCCGCGCTACGGATCATCTGGCGGTCTTCTTCGCGGTGGCGCAGAAAATCAACAAAGTCTTCGACCTCTACCAACTTTTCAGGGGGAAGAATCCGGATCTTCTCTAGCAAGTTTGCTACTTGGGGGCTGTCAATCTGCACGGTATAGCTCCTTCATGGTCGGGGGAGAAAGAACTGGAATGCTCAATGGGGAATGTTGCGCCGAGAATAACTCGTTCCCAACCTCTGAGCAAGGACAAAATGTCCACGTGATGCGTGATACTTGCTCGAGAAGAGAATCACGATGATACTTGCGCCCTACGAAATGACTCGCCGCATGTAGCGTCGGACAAAGTCGAGCACCCAGCGCGCACGGCTGCCACGCGGCGTGAGGTTGGCCTGTAACGCTTTCGCCTCGGTTGCGCATGCAGCCCCAGTCTCGGGGATCGGTAGGCCGGCGGCCCAGAGCGTTCCGTTGACGAGCAGTTGCCGCACCCCGCCCTCTGCCCAAGCCGTGTGAGCATCGAGTCCAGTGAAGCAGAAGGATCTGCCGCCAGCGGGGCGTTCGTATGCCCACGTGACAACGTCGGAGGTCCCGCCGGTTGGTGATCCTCTGTGCTTGCGCCCAGACCACACCAACGGTGTGACTCCTCGCATCTCGTCGATAAACTGGATCTCGTTGAGCCATCCGTCGCGGATCGACCAGGGGGCGACCCCGCGCGTAGTTGGATGTGCCGGGAACTCCTCATGCCGAGAGCGCCAGTGACCTTCTTGCGATTCCCCGCGTACATGGACACCGCCGAGCCAAGAAGTCATTTGCTTTGCGAATTGGCGTGGAACTCCGACCGCTTGATGGATCATCACCAGCCCGACGCGTTGGTCAACGAGCTGCTGCAGGTGAGCGAGCCGCTGCTCGCTCTTCAAGAACGCTTGCTTGCCGCCGCCGCTGGTATAGAAAACGATGGCCCGTGCTCCGGCAAAGACACTCTCGTCTTCAGGCCATCCCTGAGGAATCGTGACGGTATGGATGCCAGCAGTCTGTTCGAGCAAGGCGGCGAGCAGCGAGCAGCCTGCCAAGTAATCGTGATGACCCAAACGGTCGGGGATCTTGAGCTTCCCGGCAATGAGGATGATCTTCACCGGCTCTGCGTTCATGCGAGGGTACGGCCAGTCATCCGCTCAAGGATGCGGAGCGACGAACGATTGGGGTCGTGCATACCGGCAAGATTCATGAGGAAGGTCTGGTC
>SYOC01000328.1 GCA_005804965.1 Pseudomonadota bacterium | reverse complement strand
GTCGCGCGTCACCAGTTCGGCAAGCCGCTCCTCGCTCATGCCTTCGGTGTCGGCGGGACGCTCAGGGATTACCAGATAACGCAGGTCCGCCGTGCTGTCATATACACGCACCTCGACATCCATGCCCAAATCGAGGCCAAACTCGTGCAACACACCGCGCGGGTCCTTCACTACACGAGAACGATAATTGAGACTCTTGTACCAATCCGGGGGAAGACCGAGGATGGCACGGGGATAGCAAGAGCACAGGGTGCAGACCACAACATTATGCAGCGCCTTAGTGTTCTCAATCGCCGTGATCTGGATGAGCGAGCCGGTATCGACGCCAAATTCAGCGACGGCAGACTTCGTGTCAGTCAGCAACCGCGCCTTAAAGGCTGGGTCGACCCAGGCGTGCGCAATAATCTTCGCGCCCATCGCCGGGGTGCGAGCATCCATGTCTTCGACTGTCCGCCGGATCTCTTCTGCCGTCACCACGCCTTTTTCGACCAGCAGCGCCTGAATCGCCTGTACCCGGCGCTCGTAGTACGTGAGTTCCTCGCGTTCGACGATAGGTGCATGTGCCTCGTCATGGGCGTGGCCGTGTTCATGATCGTGCATGGCAAGCTCCTTCAATGTTCCACTGTTTCCAGCCAAGGCTCGTAAATATCGACAAAGAGCGTGTCTCTCGCCGAGGCAGCATACTGCCCCCAAACGTCGCGTTGCGCAAAATGCACGAGATAGAGCGGCTGTCTCGGCAAGCCGTCTCCACCATGCGCTAAAGTCTCAGGGTTACGAAACTCACCATGGATGGCGGCCACGCGGCCCACCTTCCCCTGAATGTAGGTGGGCGTACGAAAATGATGCGGCGGCTGACCGACACGAACTTTAACGGTATCGCCGGGTTTGAATTTCGGCTCCATATTTACTCGTTGCTCGCTGCTCGTGATTCGTTACTCGTGACTTGCCACTCGTCTGCCTTCCGATCAATCTCGTCTTTGGTCAGAACGCCTTTCTCCACCAACAAAGCCTCAATCGCGGTAATCCAGCGCTCGTAGTAACTCAATTTCTCATAAGCGTCAGATGGAAGGCTTTCGATGGCACGGCGCAGTTCATCGACACGGATGAGTTGTTTTGCTGGGCCAGATAAAAGCACCAGCAACGCATCAGTGCGCTTCTCCCACAGAGAAAGATCGTGACCGGCCTGGTTGATCGACCCGGCATCGGGCCAACCACCTCGGTCGTGTACTTGCGGCATCAGTGTCTCCTTCTTTCTACGACTCCAACAACTGGAATCTGCTCCTCACGTAACCCCATCGAACGCCCCATGGCAAGAGTCTCTTCGACACTCAGCAATTCGGCACGGGCGAGCAGAGTAATCTCGAAACGCGCTTGCCGTTTGGCGAAGAGCGATTGCGCAGCCCAGAATAGCCAAGCGCAAAACAGCAACGTCACGAGCGCCGGCATAGACGCGAACACAGTTAAGCAGCTCCCCACGACTGCCAGCAACGCCAGCGCGAGGTTTCCCGTGCCTTCGCGTAGCGCCGACAGATATTCCCAATGCGCCAAGCCTTCAGTACTGATCTCGTCCGGTCGAGCACAGCGAATCCGCACCAGACGCTCGGCAGAATCTTCATTGATTTGCCACCACTGCGCACACGGTGGCAGTCGCCGTAGCCAACCCACTGGTAACAAAAGCACGTGGTGTGGCTTGGGGCTGGCACTCAGCAATCCCAACAGCTCACCGGCAACTTGCAACCCCACACCAGCCAGGAAGCAACAAGCAAAGCCCACCGGCGCAACCAACCCGCGCCCAGCCTTGGGGGCGGACAGAAGATCCGCCACACTGAGGTCCAAACTCCACAGCAGCGCCGCAATGACAATGCCGCCCGGCGCAACCTTGCCGACCACGTCGCGGAGGAAGAATTGTTGATAGAGGATGCGGGCAAAAGTGTTCATGATTATTTCAGCGGGGTACTCTCATGATTCCGGGATATTCCGCAAAATGGCGATCAAAAGCAAAAGCAGACTGCGCCCCGATTCGTTCCATAACCACGAAACTCGTGCAATCGACAAAACTGAACAAATGATCCCGGTACGTCCGGAAGACATTCAGCGCTTGCGTCAGGTCCTCTTCCTGCACCTTCTCCAACAGCGCAGCTTCCCCTCGGAGCAGACTCGTCGCCACGCGACTGGCAACACGATGACCACGGAGTGTTTTGTCACGCATGCGGAGCAACGTAGCGGTTTCGGCAACAACATAGTCGGTAGTCACAAGTGAGTCACGATTAGAGCGCAGCCATTGCATCGCCCTTTCGTGATCGGGATCGTTGTGCACCGCCAGCGCAAACCACGCGCCAGTATCGACGAAAATCACGATGGCTTCCCATACAGGATGGCATCGTGGTCTCGACCCGCAAAGCCTGGAGCAAGATCGGACCCGGCCCATTTTTTTATGGCTGCCGCTTGTTGTTTTGCCAATTGTCGTTGGCTACGGGGAAAAGGTTTTGCAGCATGTCGTTCCTTGAGGAAACTCACGAAGTCCTCGACTTGACTCACCGCCGCTGGGGGCAGTTCCGCTAAGGCTTGGAGAATTGCTCGTTCATTCGCCATATGTGGGTTCTTGCTCTCCATGATCTGTACCAGATGCGAACTACGCTCGCAGCTTCGGTACCACCGTCTCAGCGAAGCGCTGCAACATTTCCTTGTCCTGCGTGTACGGGAACATGGCGATGAAATACTCGAACCCTAACTCCTGATAGCCGCGTAGGGTTTCGGAGACCTGCTCAGCAGTACCAATCGTCCCCGAGGCTTTGGCGATATTGAAGATGCGGCTAGTTCCCAGCGCCGCCGCTGTCTGCGCCTCGCGTTTCTTCATCTCATCTTCGGTCTCAGCGACAGAAACGACGATGAAGAGCGACTTGTCGATGGTGGCGAAGTCGCGTTTGACTGCATCGCAGTGACGCTTGAGCACTTCGAGCTTCTTTTTCACCGCCGGAAGCTGATAGCCAAAGATCATGTTCCAACCATCGGCATGCTGTGCCACCATCCGCAGCAGCTTCTTCTCGCCGGCGCCGCCGATCCACATCTTCAGCGGCTGCTGCACCGGCTTGGGCGCACAGACGGCATCGGCAAGCTGGTAATGCTTACCCGCAAAAGAGGCACGGTCGTCCGTCCACAGCCGTTTGATCAGCTGCACAGCCTCTTCCAACTGCTCCAGCCGCGTTGGCACCGGCGGAAACGGAATGCCATAGGCTTTGTATTCGATATCTTTCCAGCCCGCGCCCAAGCCAAACTCCAACCGTCCATTGCTGATGTGATCCACGCTTGCCGCCGTCTTCGCCAGCACCGCCGGGAGTCGGTACGAATTGCATGTCACCAGCGTGCCCAGGCGCAGCTTGGTGGTCACGGCAGCCAGCGCCGGCAGCAACGCCCACACATCCAGGCAATTGCGGCGCTCAGATTTCGCATCCCACAGCAAATGATCCGACGCCCACATGGCGGTAAAGCCCAGACGCTCCGCCTCTTTCGCGAGGTCGGCAACTTCGTGGAAGGTAAAGCCAAACTGCGGTTCGATCTGAATGCCAAAACGGGTCATGGGTTTCTCCTTCTCGGACACGCCTTCTCCGCGCGTCGCTCCACCCTCTGCTTCTAGTGTTACGTTACCCTGCGAGAGACCAGGACCGCCAAGCCCAGCCACGCTGGCGGCAACGCTGAGTGTCTGCAAAAACCTGCGCCGACTCCACTTGTTCGTCATCATTCAACACTCAGTCCTCAGCACTCTCTAAACAAACGCCTCATCCAACCGCCGCATCTGCTCCTCCGACAACCGCCAACCCGAGGCTCCGCAATTCTCTTCTGTGCGCGTCACGCTATCGGACTTGGGGATAGCGATGACGTTGGCGTGCGACGTACACCAGTTGAGCGCGACCTGCGCCAGGGTCTTCTGCACTTGCGCAGCGATCTCTTCCATCACCTTCATGCCCTGACTGCGGCGGAAGCGCGATTTGACGGCGAGGCGACCATCATCCAGCGGCGTGTAGGCAATAACCGTCACGCCGTGCTCCTGGCAGTAGGGTAGCAGGTCGTCTTCGATTTCGCGGCTGTTCAGGTTGTACAACACTTGATTGGAAACGACCGGATATTTACTCATCGCGGCTCGGACAGCACGAAGCTGGCCAACGGAAAAGTTGCTGACGCCAATGCATTTTACGAGACCGCGATCCACCAGCGTCTCCATTGCACGCATGGTCTCTTTGATCGGCACCGAAGAGTTGGGCCAGTGAATCTGGTAGAGGTCGATGAAGTTGGTCTCTAACCGGCGCAGGCTGGCATCTGCCGCACGCAGCACATCGTCATGCCGCAGGTTGCTACCGGAAACTTTGCTAGCGATAAAGACTTTCTCCCGCAGGTCTTTCACCGCTTGGCCCACGGCATCTTCAGTGCGATACATCTCTGCCGTGTCGATGAGGAACGCACCCAGTTCCACCCCGCGCTGTAACGGCTCCGCACCGCCACGATACTTCCACACGCCTAAGCCGATCTCAGGGATCATCACATCGGTATTGCCGAGCGATCGCAATTCCATGATCGCGCCTCCTTTGTCTATCACTCCATCTTGGAGACATTCGTGAAGAGCAACGTACACATAACGACCGCCAGCATCGCCCCACCTTCTGTAGCGCAGGTGGCTAAAGGACCAACACGCTCCACCAAGACGCCGGCCAGTGGCGCACCGATCAGGCCCGAGGCTCCCATGAACCCGAACATGTACACCGATAACACACGTGCGCGATGCGAAGGTGGTGCTTGCTCCTGAAAAATCGTGCGTCCGGTATTGGTGAACACTGCCGCGCCGAGCCCCCACGCACCCACGGCGGTCATTGTGCCCCACAGTGGCAAGCCAAACGACACCGCTCCAAGACAAAACGCACCAAACACCAGTGCTAGCAGTTGCGCGGCACCTTTCCGTTGTATCTGGCCATACCACAATAACCCTGCCGAGCCGAGGATCGTGCCTACAGGAAACATCATGTTGAGTAGTGCCAGTTGCCCGATATCGCCGCCGTAGTAGTCGCGCACCAGAATCGGAAAAGCCACCATGAACGGCCCAATAAACAAAATCCCCACTGAAGTGACGAGCAGAAACACCGGCAACAAGACCGGCGAATGGACAACCTCGCGCACCCCGGCAGCGATATCAGTCAAGTTCAGACGCGGTCGAGCGGCGTTGTGAACGGTTGGAGCCGGAGCGAGGCGTCGCAACGGCACCACTCCGAGGAGGAGAATAAGGCAGTGGAGACACAAAGCTGGCACTGTACCAATCCAACGCGCCGAGCCAGCCACCAACGCGCCCACCGCTTGCGTCCCCCACTGCACTAAGGTGAGACCAGTCACCGCCCGCATGAGATTCGGCCCCGCCACCTCGGAGAGTAAGGCGTCGCGCGCTGGCATCACGAACGCTTGCACGCTGCCCGCTGCGACCGCGTAGATGAGTAGAAAAGCAAGCGTGAGCTGGTCGCTTGCCACGAGCAACACCAGGGCAGCGGAGAACAGCGCTGCTATGAGATGGAGGCCGATGAGTAACGAACGACGATCATGACGATCAGCGAGCACCCCGCCAACCAGAATCAGCAGCACCGAGGGCAGCATGGTCGCGCTTTGCGCAATCCCCACCCACTCGGCTTTGGCATGTAATTCGCCAACAACGAGCCAAGAAAAGAGCACGTTTTGCATGCCGATGGCGGTGAACCACGTCGCCACGCCAGCAATGAACCATGGGTACGAGGAGGCTCCGCGTGACGACTCCGAAGATCGGCTGGAGACTTCGACAGGTGGCGGCGACGGGGCAGAGGAAGATGCAGATGGCATAGGCCTTAATATTTCGTCCACGGACCTACGAGAGGTTGTCATGCCGAGCCGCAAGGTTATGGAGGCGAGGAATCTCGTGTTGCTCCTGCCTCTTTGAGATTCCTCGCTGCGCTCGGAATGACACCTTCGGGATTATCTGGATAGGCGACCAGATTTCTCGTCTCACACCTTTTGCCCCCGCTCGGCAATCGCCGCTAACCCTTTCACTGCTTCAACTCCGCTACCCGACGCTGCTGCCCAAGCCAACGTAATGATACGGCTGACGCCAGCATCTTGATATTGCTTCATCGTGTCGAGAGAAGGTCCGTCGCCTTGCGCCATCATGAGGACACCAAACTCAATCGCCTCTGGGTTGCGCCCGTGTTCTTTCGCGAGGCGCTTAATCTCGGGAATGGCCTCTGCGAATTTCTCCGCTGGCAAGTTAGCCGGGAACCAGCCATCGGCATACTGAGCAACGCGTTTCAGCGCATATTTGGGATCGTGAGCGCCCAGGTAAATCGGCGGGCCAGACTTCTGCGCTGGTTTGGGGCCAATCTTGAGCGGCGGAAATTTGACGAACTCGCCTTCATAGCTCACTTCGTCTTTCGTCCACAGCTCACGCAGCGCTTCCACGGATTCACGCACGTGTTTCCAACGTTTGGCGAATTTGACGCCAAACAGTTGCGCCTCCTCGGCAAACCATCCCGCACCAACACCAAAGATAAAGCGCCCACCGGAATAGAGATCGAGCGTGGCTGTGGTTTTCGCCACGGTGAGAACATCGTGTTGCGGCAGGAGAGAGATGGCCGTGCCGAGCTTAATGGTTTTCGTAGTTTGCGCTGCCGCCATCAACGCAATGAATGGATCGACCAGCTCGGCGTAAAATGGCGGCACTTTGCCATCTGCCGAACGCGGATAGTGCGTGGTGTAGTGCGTTGGCACAGCAATATGTTCAGCGACCCAAAAAGACTCGAACCCGAGGTTCTCAGCTTCGCGGGCGATGTCGCCAGGATTGCCGCTGTGCCCGGTTAGAAAGACCGAAACGCCAATGTTCATGAAGGCCTCCTGTTGGTGGTATGTACCTACACGAGGCCGACTGTAGATGGGGAGCAAGCAAGTTGCAAGTTTGTATTTCGGCCTTTACGCTAGCAGCTTGGCAAAATGCCCTGATCTTCAGCGAAGTCGCTATGCCTCACGAAGTCGAACTCAAACTACTGATCGCTCCGTCGGATGTGCCACGGTTGCAGCGGCATCCGCTGTTGCAGGCGCACACGCAGCGCAAACTGCCAACCCAACGGCTGCTCAGCGTCTATTACGACACGCCGGAGCTGACGTTGCAAAAGAACCGCATCGCCGTCCGCTTACGCAAAATTGGGCGGCGCTGGATACAGACAGTCAAGACTGAGGGACGGGTCACTGCCGGTCTGCATGAACGTCCGGAGTGGGAATACGAAACGAAAGAAAACACTCTCGACTTCGAGCCGTTGACTGATCCCACCTTGCAGGAGTTTTTTGCTGATACGGCCTCGCGCCGTGCGCTGCAGCCGGTATTCATGACCGAATTTTTACGTGTACACCGGCTGCTCTCCTGGCCCAACGGCGACGTAGTAGAGTTCGCGTTTGATCACGGCGAAATCCGCACCGATGATCGACGACAACCCATTTGCGAAATCGAATTGGAGTTGAAGGTTGGCACGACGGAGCGCTTGTTCGCTTGCGCGGCAGAGTTACAAGCGACGATTCCCTTACAGCCGTCAGACATTAGCAAAGCAGAACGTGGCTACCAACTCGTGAGTC
>SYOC01000327.1 GCA_005804965.1 Pseudomonadota bacterium | reverse complement strand
TTCCTCCGGCGATAGAAATGGCGGGTACCGACACGAGAATTTCCGCGATGGTCCCGTTACGTGGGCTTTCAGATCCGGTAAGAAGCGCCTCCGCTCCAGTCGTTAGCGTGTGGACGTGCGCACAGGCACGAGCCACATGGCTAGCCGCAAGCTTACCGAGCGAGCCTTCCGGCCCTTGCGGACGGCCCTGTTGCTGCGCAGCGCGGGCGCGGCGCGAGGTCCACTCGGCTGACTTGGCCAGAATCATCAACTTAGCGATCTCCTGACGCACGTGCGGGTCCTGGTTCGCCCCGGTTTCCTTGGCGCGGTCGAGAATGAGATCAACGCGCCCAGCGCGTTGTGGATACCACTTGTAGGGCTGATTGGCTGTTTCGAGTTCTCGCCGCTCTTCTTCGTGAATCCGTCCCGTGCGTACTCCCCGCTTCGAGGGGGTGCTCAGGCCATCGGCCCCACGGCGTTCGTGGGCGAGCGTGGTCATCGCTATTTTCCAACCATCGCCGACCCTCCCGACCAAGTTCTCCGCCGGCACTTGCGCGTCAGTGAAAAACACTTGGTTAAATGACGCGTGACCATTCATTTGTTTGAGCGGCTGGACGTCAACGCCCGGCTGCTTGATATCGATCACGAAATACGACATTCCCTCATGCTTGGGCGCATCCCAATCCGTGCGAGCCAGTAATAAACCGTGATTGGCATGATGGGCGCTCGTGGTCCAAACCTTTTGACCGTTCACGAGCCAATAGTCGCCGTGCAAATCCGCACGGGTGGTGGACCCGGCGAGATCCGAGCCGCTGCCCGGTTCGCTGAAGTGCTGGCACCAGGTGTCTTCCCCAGTGAGAATGCGGCGCAGATACTTCTCTTTCTGTCGATCCGTACCGTGTTCAAGAAGCGTCGCCGCCGCCAGCAGTCGCACGCCGGATTTCGCCACTCCGACGGCACCGATGTTCGCGAATTCCTCTTCTACCGCGCGCACCAAGCCTACCGGCAACCCCCGGCCGTGCCACGCCTCAGGCCACTGCGGCATGCCCCAGCCCGAGTCGACGAGTTTGTTGCGCCACGCGACCAAAGACATATCAGGGTCCCAGTTGGCGGCGAGCCATGCTCGTACCTCCGCCCGCACGTCAGTTTCATTGACCTTGCTCATGACTTACACTCCCCAACGCTGCATCAAAAGTTCCCGATAGTAGTCCGGCTGACCGAGAAAGACCTCTGAGCTTTTGGCGCGCTTAAACCACAGATGGGTGTCGTTATCCCAGGTAAACCCAATGCCGCCATGAATCTGAATCGTTTCAATCGCGATATGCAGGTACATGTCCGAA
The DNA here is from genome assembly GCA_005804965.1 of Pseudomonadota bacterium. GTDB lineage: Bacteria > Desulfobacterota > Binatia > Bin18 > Bin18 > SYOC01. Next base: position 7,894 of record SYOC01000327.1, on the reverse strand, counting down.
GCGGCGGCTTTGGCTAAACACGCGAGCGCCGGCCACTCTGGGTCGTCGACAGCCGCGGCTTGCGCGGCATAGTAGGCGGCAGACTTGGCCAGTTCCATCTCTAGCAACATGTCGGCGCACTTGTGTTTGATCGCCTGAAACGAGCCGATTGTACGCCCGAACTGCACCCGCAGCTTCGTGTAATTCACCGCCGAGTCAAATAACGTCTGCGCACCGCCGACCATTTCGTTGGCAAGCGCGATGGCGGCTTGGTCCAACGTGCGAGTCAGTGCTTGCGTGCCATCATTCACATTGCCGAGGATCTCTGCATGTGCGCCGTGAAAATCGATACGTGCTAATTTGCGCGTGGGGTCCATTGACGGCAGAGGGCGTCGGTCAACGCCGGGGGAATCTGCTCTCAGCGTGAAGAGCGCCAAGCCCTCGCCTCCAGCAGTTCCAGGTAGGCGGCCAGCAACGACCAGCAGGTCGGCCACGTGACCATCCACAACGTAAGTTTTCACCCCATTCAGCAGAAAACCGTCAGGATTGGGAGTAGCAGTAAGCTGGATCGCGTGCGGGTCCCACTGACCGTTGGGCTCGGTGACCGCCAGCGTGGCCAGTCGTACACCGCTGGCAAGATCGGGCAGCAAGCTCGCGTGCTGCGCTTCTGTGCCAGCGTTCAAGATCGCGTTCGTTGCCAGCACCGCCGTAGAAAAATAGGGTGCGCACAGCAAGGAACGACCCATCTCTTCCATGACAACGCAAAGCTCGACCATGCCGAATCCGGCACCGCCGTATTGCTCAGGGATGTGGATCCCGGGCAGCGCGAGTTGTTCGCTGAGTTGACGCCAGATTTCGGGATCATACCCCTCGGCCGTGTCCATGAGGCGGCGGACTGCGGTCGGGGGAGATTTCTCCTGCAAAAATCGCCGAATCGCCGTGCGGAACTCTTCCTGTTCGTTGGTGAACGCAAACTGAATACGGCGGGCGGGCTCGACTTTCGCTTCGCTTGATGTGCTCATTGCTGTTGAACCGTTCTCCATCGCAGGTTTTAAGAATGCCCGCATAATGCCAGGAATCCAGGTGCGCAGCAATGCTCCGCACTCGCTCTTTCCTGGTTTCCCTCACGCCACCTCCGGCGGCACTGGTAGCTCGTGCATCACGAAGTAGCGGATCACTTCTTGGGGAGTAATGATGCCGACGACTGCTCCTTGGCGTGTGACCGGAAGGTGATGCACCCGATGGGTGCGCAGCAACCGGGCGACGACGTCCGCCGGCGTGAACTCATCTACCATGACGACCGGCGAAGTCATGACGACGTGAATCCGCGTCTCCACTGGCGTCTCGGCTAACAGGGCATCAAGCAAATCGCTTTCGGTGACGATGCCGAGCACTTGGCCGCGCTCATCCACCACCGGCAGACCACTGATTTCCAAGCGGCTCAATTCCCGAGCAGCTTCGGCAAGAGTCATCTGCGGTGTCGCCAATACAACTTTTGTCGTCATGAATTGACGAGCATGCCCTTTCATGAACGCGGTCCTCCCATACAGTTTGTGGTGATTGCAGTGCGCCTATTGTGGCAGACTGGGTTCTTGCGGTCGAGTCTGGCGGTGCTGGAGTTCTCCCCTGTCCCTTGCTAAATGAAGGGCTGCCCACGACGCTTATCTACCCTTATTGGTCAGGAGTGCAATTGTATGTCTCAGGAAATCACAGGTCGCGTGGTCGATGCCGATGGTCACGTCATGGAGCCTGCCGACACATGGCTAAAATACATCGACCCTCAGTATCGTGACCGGGCGATTCGCATCGCCTTCGACGATGATGGCTACGAAAATTTATTGATCGACAACCGCCGACTCGAACTGGTGCGCGGCCACCTCGGCGTGCTGGGCGGTATCGGCATGGACCCAGTCGCGCTGCACCAAAACGGCAAAATGACGTATGCCGACGGCTGCCCGGCTGGTGGCTATGACCCGAAAGCTCGTCTCAAAGTCATGGATGAAGAAGGCATTGACGTTGCGCTTCTCTATCCCACGATTGGCATTTGCTGGGAAGGGATGGTCACTGACGCCAAGTTAGCCACCGCCTATACCCGCGCCTACAACCGTTGGATTGCCGACTTCTGCCGCGAGAACCCTAAGCGGCTTTTTCCGACGGCTCATATCTCATTGCTTGATCCAGAAGGCGCCGTAGAAGAAGTGACCCGGGCACGGAAAGACGGTTGTATCGGCGTCTATCTCTCGCCGGATATGGCAGCACGCGGTGGTAAACATTTCGATGATCCAACCTACGTGCGGTTTTGGGAGACCGTCCAAGACTTGGAGATGCCGGTAGGATTTCATGTGATTGTCCGCGATCAACCAGCCTTCCAAGGATGGCTCCACAAAGACAAGCGCGACCGTCTCTTCGGCTTCGCGTTTCTCGCCATCGACGTGATGGCCGCGTTCACGCAAATGCTCTCCTGGGGCATGTTCGAGAAATACCCGCGCCTGCAATGCACGGTGTTAGAAGCTGGAGCGAACTGGATCTCGGCTTGGTTGGACCGTTTGGACCACAAATACGAGGTGATGTCGTCCTACACCCCACTCACCATGAAGCCGAGTGCGTATTTCTACCGACAATGCCTTGTTTCGGCGGACCCGGATGAGAGCATCACGGCGGCGGTGGTCGAACGCGTTGGTGCCGAGTATTTCGTGTGGGCGTCGGACTATCCGCATGTTGATGCCTCGTTCGGCGTTGTCAAAGAGATGAAAGAACGCTTGGCACCACTCTCGCCCGAGGCGCAGCGCTTAGTGCTCGGTGAGAATGCGATCCGCTTTTACAATCTCAGCGTGTAAGCGAACGAAAGGAGTCCTGTTATGCCGGTACTCGACAATACGACTGTGACCAATTTTCAGATCCCCGGTCTGGACCATCAAACCTTAGCTGGTTCAGAGCATGGTTTCGGAACGTTGGAGATGTGGATGCAGACGATTTACCCAGGAGCGGGTACGCCCGTACATCGCCACGATTGTGAGGAAGCGATTGTGGTGCTGCGTGGCTCAGGCCAATGCACGATCAACGGCGTGGCGTGCGACTTTGGTCCAAACTCAACACTACAAATCCCACGCGATGCGGTCCATCAGATCGTCAATACGGGCACGGAAGATATGTTCTTGGTAGCGGCGCTAGGGCAAGCGCCAGTGCGGGTATGCACGGCGGATAATCAGCATATGCCGCTGCCGTGGCAGGTCTAACAGTCCTGAGTGGAAAGTGCTGAGTGCTGAGTCAAAACATTCCTCTTTCGCTCAGCACTCATTGCTCAGGACTCAGGACTATTTCTTGACGCCATGCGGTTTCATATCGAGATCCGGCGGCGGCTGATCGGGCAGTTGCCAGCGGATGTAGGGCTTGTCCTTCAGCTCGTGATAGGCATTGGCTTGCGACACTGAATGGTGGAAGGCTTTCTCGAACGCCTCAAAATCTTTGTCCTTGATCGCCTGCCCCACCGGCGGCCAGTCCTCTGCCATGAATTGATTCAGCGCGTCTTCGTGCTTCGGGCGCGTGAACGCACCGAGTTCCATCAATTCTTTGATCTCTTTCCACTGGAAGTTCGCGAGTTCCCAATGGCCCTCTTTAGCGGCGTAGTACAGCTTCCAGGTGCGAATGCCGATGTCCGGCATGATGCGCGCTAGCCCCGGTTGAATGGTCGCAATATCATCGATCGACATCTCACGATGGCCGGACCATACTCCCATCTCGGAGAGTACCTCTTTGATTTTCTCTTTGAGTTCCTCATCGGTCATGACCGTCCTCCTTCGGTAAAAGTTTGCCGGGGACACTATAGCGAAAAACCGGGGAGGGTCTAGAGTCTGGGAGAAGCAGAGCCAGATGAGTCTGCCCCTGCCATTCCTGTCACGGGATACGAACGCGCCAAGTCCCCAACGACACGACAGCTCTTACGGCTGCACAGTCATCGTGCAAGGTACACACAGCTGCGCCTTGGCAGTCCCAATCTCGAGTTGCAACGTGCCAAACTGGTCGGTGGTTGCAATGTGGGCGCGTGGCTGAAGAGCGCCGCTACTGGTGTCATAGCAACATAGAGACACTCCTGCATCGACATCCGCCACTCCGGTATCCGCAGAGCTACAGAACCGAGCCGGTCGCAGCATTTTCACACTCGCAGCTGCGAACTGGTCATCAAATTGGACCCCTTCAATCACTGCGAATTTCGGCCCAATATTCTTTGTCGCCCAGCACTTAAAGTCCAAGGCAAGACAGGATGATTGTCCAGAGGCTGGCTGAACCGTACCGGTGAGGCAAGGCTTACACGCATTCGCCTCAGTTTGGTCCTGGAAAGAATTCGCAGTACAGGGGCTACACGCCGCACTACCCGAACTTGCCGCATAGGTACCTGCAAGACAGGGGCTACACGCCGCACTGCCCGAACTTGCCGCATAGGTACCTGCAAGACAGGGGCTACACGCCGCACTGCCCGAGCTTGCCGCATAGGTACCTGCAAGACAGGGGCTACACGCCGCACTGCCCGAGCTTGCCGCATAGGTGCCTGTGGGGCAGGAAGTACAGGCTGCTTGACCCGGATCATCTTGGAAAGTGCCCGTATCACAGAGGGTACATTCCGCACTGCCTAAACTTGCCGCGAAGGTGCCCGCAGCACAGGCAGTACACGCCGCACTGCCCGAACTTGCCGCAAAGGTGCCCGTAGGACAGAGGGTACACAAGGTTTGACCTGGGTCATCTTGGAAAGTGCCTATGTTACAGGGGCTACATTCCGTGCTGCCCGAGCTTGGCGTGTAGGTACCGGCAGGGCAAGGGGTGCATGGAGCCATGCCATCAGTGGAATAGGTCCCAGGGCTGCAAGGCTCTGCCGACACTGACTCAACATAGCCAAAAGTTCCCAAAAACAAGGTAAGAACTAATCCCATCACAAGGCGAAGTCTTTTCTCTGGCATCGCTTCGTTGCGATATGCCGCTCTTACATTCTGCCTGAAAAGCGAAAACTTTCTTTGCATGATTTATTCTCCTTTCACCCTAATTTCGGCAATGAATCCGTCCGGCAATTCGCGCATCCCAGCGATAAAATCACCATTGATATCGCTGATCCACAACAGTTTTTCGGCAACGAAGTGCACGCCAGCAGGATTGAAGAAGCCAGAGGCGACCAGATGCAACACCCCATCAGCAACCCGATAGATTTTACCGTCCGGTGCCAGCGCCTGAGTCATCGGCACCGGTACTTGGATGTTCTCAATGTCGGCAACGAACACCTGCCCAGCGTAGGAACCAAACGTCGGCGGGGCGATATCCATACCCATCGGGCGCGAGAGCCCTTCAACAAGAGGCTTCTCGGCAATCTTCCCGTCTGGACCAACGTGAACGATGGCTCCAGTTTTTCCGGTCGGCGCACCGACGATGTCTCCTCGCACGATGGTCACCAGCATAGTCTTGCCATCAAGTGAGAACGCCAGACCAGTAGGAGCAGCGGCGTTCTTGCCCTCGAAAATCACGAATGGCGTACACGCGCCATCGGGCGCCACTTGGTAAATCGCATTATTAAACGCAGTGACAGCGAAAAATTTGCCAGCGAACGGGCTGCCTTCAGGGCCAAAGCGGGCATCGACACCAAACCCACTCACGCCCTGATTCGCCGTCCCAGCGCTCGGGAGGGTGCAAAAAACGCTGGCGTCATAGCCTTTGCTGGGGTCGATTCGCTGAATAATATGATTCGCTGTCGCCCCAGCCACCGCCACTTTGGCTTGTGCGAGTGAGAAAATTTGCCCAGTGAACGTGCCAAAACTTGCGGGCGCGATATCGAAGCCAGTCACAGGTAAGAGTTTGCCCAGATCCGCCAGGACAGAAATTTTCCCTTTGGCATCGAGCGCGAGGAGGCGACTGCCTTTTTCGTTTTCCTCGCCACCATCGTCGTTGATCCACACGACGTTGCCCTGCGGCAGCATCCACAACGGATCATAAAGCTGCCCGGGAGGCACGAAAAGCTTAACCGAAAACCCAGCCGCAGCCGTAAGCTTCGGTGAAGACAGCAGCCGTGACGAGAGTTTTTTCATCTCGTCTGCCGCGTCAGCAGGTGGTAGAGCAAACAGTAGGAACGCGGTCACCACGCCAGTACAAATTAGCCAGGGCCGAAAAAGAGTCATTACCCGTGCAATGCGGTTGCTCATATTCCTTCTCCCCAATCCCTTCTACGCCGGGTTGCCCCAGCGGTCACGAAAGGCAAATTCGCGTAGCTCTTTGCGGGTACGCGGCAGCATTTCTTTCTCGCGCGAGCGTTCGTCGAGGTCGGCGATGTCGCCTTCATAACCAATCGCCATGAGGACGATGGGCTGCTCGCCTTCAGGAATCCCCAGCGCTTCACGAATTGGTCCTTGCTCCCAGCCGGCCATCTGGTGGCAGCGCAAGCCCATATGCTCGGCCTGCAAGACGAGGCTCATCGTCGCCTGCCCACAGTCATAGAGAAAATACGGCAGGGCGTTGTCGTGGCGGACGTCATCAGCGGCGATTTGCGACACAATGACGGCCAGCACTGGTGCCTTCACCGCCCAGCGTCGATTTCCCGTCATGATCCCCTCGTGCATTTGCGCGAGCACGTGAGGGTTCGTCGCAAGCACAATGCGCCACGGCTGTTTATTGTACGAGGAGGGAGCCCACTGGAAGGCTTGTAATAAGAGCTGAATTTTGTCTTCTTCCACGGGACGCGACTGGAACGCCCGTGGACTTTTCCGATTGGCAATCTCGCCTAATAGATCTGCCATGGTCTTTACTCAGCACTCAGTCCGCAGCACTGAGTTATCCTACTCGCACGTGGAGGCCGCTATCACTCATACGCGGTTCTTGTCGCCAACAGTGCGAACGTGCCCACGTCACCACCGAGTCAGGAAAACTCGTATGGAGAAAGGCGGTGAAATGTTTCTCGGCACGGCGCATGCTTACACGAGTCGGATGCGCGTTGATCATTTCGGCTGCCATGAATAGCTCTTCGACTGTGACCGCATCAAGCTGCACTTCCAGACGCACCCGGCTTTCTGAATGCTCAGCACCAAAAAGGCTGATCTCAAAAATACCTCTAAAATGTTGTCGCGCGACATCGGTATGCGGCCAGAAAGAAAAGGCCACGATCAGATTCGGCTCCTCCAGGTACAACGCGGCGAGCACAATCCCGTCGTGGGTGAACATCTTGACTCGCCACGACACTTCCGCGAGCGCCATGCCAAACGGCTGAATACGGCGACTAAAGACATCCTGCGGGATTTCGACTTCCAACATTGCTGACATGGGCCCAACCTCCACATACCACCACCTCCGCTCCCCATCCGAGCCTGAGGGCAACTTTCCACCACACTCCACAACCAGACCACCCCATTGCCATCAAGGAAGCCCCCTGGCTTCCCCACATCCACACCACTGACTAATCGCGATCCAAACCGCGCTTGGCGATAATATCGCGCATGATCTCCGACGTCCCACCACCAATCGGCGAGAGGCGAATATCACGATAGAACCGTTCGATCGGAAACTCTTGCATATAACCGTATCCGCCATGAAACTGCAAACAATGGTAAGCAATCTTGTTTGCCACTTCTGAAGCAAACAACTTCGCCATCGATACTTCCGTGCCACAATCGCCGCCACGCTGGAGCACATCCGCCGCGTAATAGGTCAACTGACGTGCGGCTTCGAGTTCCGTCGCCAGATCGGCCAAGCGATGCGCTACAGTTTGATGATCGAACACGCGCTTCCCAAAAGTCTTACGTTCACGCGTGTAGCGAATGGTCCCTTCCAAAGCCTCTTGAGAAGCGCTCACGGCCATGCTCGCCGCAATCAAGCGTTCGTCTTGGAAGTTGCCCATGATGTAATAGAAGCCCTTCCCTTCTTCGCCAATCAAGTTGTGGCGTGGGCT
>SYOC01000326.1 GCA_005804965.1 Pseudomonadota bacterium | reverse complement strand
CTATGAAGATCTTCCGCATCAATTGTCGCCGGTCATTACCAACCCCAAAGAGGCCGGGGCGGCACTGCAAGAAGTCGTGCGCCGGATGGAGCAGCGCTATCGACTGCTGAAAGACAAAGGCGTGCGCAGTATTGCCGCCTACAATCGTTTGATGGAGACCGGCGTTGCCGGAGTCGATGGTGTGATCAAGCTGACGCAGGTGGTCGAAGACTGGGAAGAGGAAGAAGATCTGCCGCCGCTGCCAAAAGAACTGCCGGGTGGTATGGCCCTGAATCATGAGCGGCTGCCGTATTTGGTGGTTATTGTCGATGAGTTGGCGGATTTGATGCTCACAGTAGGGCGTGAGATCGAAGAGCCTATCACCCGCTTGGCGCAAATGGGCCGCGCTGCTGGGATTCACCTCATCTTGGCGACTCAGCGCCCGTCGGTGGATGTGATCACCGGCATTATTAAGGCGAACTTTCCAGCGCGTGTATCTTTCAAGGTGTCGTCCCGGGTGGATTCTCGAACAATTCTCGATTCCATGGGGGCCGAGCGGCTCCTGGGGGAAGGCGACATGCTCTTTTTGCCGCCCGGGAGCACGGATCTCCAACGTCTTCATGGGGCTTTTGTCTCCGAAGCGGAAATTCAGAAAGCTGTAAACGCTATTAAAAAACAAGGGAAGCCGGTGTACGATGCCGAGTTCATTGCGGCGATTGAACGTGCGCAAAGCGAAAAAGGGGCGGACGGCAACAGTGAGGAAGAGGAGCAAGATGAGATGTACGAACAGGCACGCGACCTCGTCATGGAAAGCCGGCAAGCCTCAATCTCCTGGCTCCAGCGCCGTTTGCGTGTGGGCTACAACCGCGCTGCACGCATGATCGAACGCATGGAGCGTGAAGGGTTGATTGCTCCTACCGCCGAAGCCGGTAAGCCGCGCGAAGTGTTAGTGCAAGCTGGGCGGAGAGAGTAAGGCAGCAGTGATGAATGCGGAATGCAAAATGACGAATTGGGGAACGGTAAAGCGGAAGCGAGTGGTTTTCGCTTGGGCTGTGTTGGTCTCCGGTATGATACGAAAACTTCTTCTTTTCTTCGGGACCCTTTTTGTCCATGCATCATGCATCATTCATCATTCATCGCTTGCCTCGTTTGCCGCGCCACCGGCCTCTGTCGCCGAAGTGGTGAAAAACTTACAGAAGCGCTACGACTCGACTGCCGGGTTTCGTGCTGACTTCGTACAGGAAGTGGAGTCGGCAACCTTAGGACAAAAGATTGAGGCGCGTGGCACGATGGTGTTTAAGAAGCCAGGCCGTATGCGCTGGGAGATCGTTGAACCGCAACAGCTCCTCGTCTCGGATGGAAAATTCTTCTGGCTCTATCAACAAGCGGAAAATCAGGTGGTGAAGACGCCTTTTCAGCGAGCGTTTACGTCCAACACCCCAGCCTCGTTTCTGCTTGGCATCGGCCAACTGGATAAGGATTTCACGCCCTCCCTGACCGGCGAAACCTCGGAAGCCTACCAGCTCCGTCTGACGCCGAAGCAGGATCCTGAGGCGATCGGGACACTCGATCTCACAGTCGATGCGAAGACGTTCGACATTCGCCAAGCCGTCATTACCGACCCGCTTGGAAACGTGACGCGGCTGCGACTCTCCAACATCAATCGTTCTGACCCGCTGAAGGATGAATTGTTTCACTTTACTGTTCCGCCGGGTGCGGATGTCGTCGAGCCCATCCCGAGCGCCCCTGCTCAATGATGGTGGGGGTGAGCAGTCTTCCATGAATCCGCCTTCCATGAAAAGGACATGACCATGCAAGAATTTATCGGAAAAGTTGCTGTCATCACTGGTGGAGCCAGTGGTATTGGACTAGCTACAGCGCGAGCGTTGGCGCGGGAGAAGATGCGCATCGTGCTTGCCGATATTGAGCAAGGACCGTTGGATGTGGCGGTCAACGAGATCGAAGGGCTCGGCGTGGAATGCTTTGGTGTGAAGACCGATGTAGGCGAATTATCGCAGGTACAGGAGCTTGCAGAGAAAACGTGGGCGCAATTTGGTGGTGCACACTTGGTCTTCAATAACGCGGGGGTCGCGATCTTTGGCCCTATTCAGGACATGAAGCATGAAGATTGGGAATGGGTAATCCGCGTAGATTTGTGGGGCGTCATTCATGGTGTTGAAGCCTTTGTGCCGCGTATGATCGCGCAAAACCAGGGCGGACACATCGTGAACACGGCATCGTTTGCCGGCTTGGCCCCCAACCAAGGCCTAGGTGCGTACTGTGTGGCGAAGTATGGGGTCGTTGGGCTTACTGAATGCTTGGTGCGAGACCTCAAACCACACAGCATTGGTGCTTCTGTGCTCTGTCCGATGATTCTGGCGACCAACATCAACCGCTCCGAGCGCAACCGTCCGAGCGAACTCGGCGGAGCCAGAGCGCAACGACAACAGACCCAAGAAGAAGCGCAGAACATGCGGGGTCGCGTGCTCACGCCAGAGGTGGCGGCAGAGAAGGTTGTCAGTGCGGTGAAAAAGAATGAACTCTATATTCACACGCACGACGAAGCGCGGCAATTCATCCGCCGCCGCTTCGAGCGTATCGACAAAGCATTTGAAGGATAATCAGGGTTTCTCGTAGCGTCCCAATTCTCAATCCGGACTTTTTGCCTTACTTGAGGCCGCTTTCGCTTTCTTTGGTTTATAGCGATTGCGATCGGCAAAGAAGTCGATGACGAACGTCCGAGTCGTGAACCGAGCGGAATGGACGGTGCCTTTAGGAATGTAATAGCTGTCGCCCTTACGGAACACCTGCGCCTTGCCGCCGATAGTAAGTTCCATTTCGCCGTCGACGACGATTCCCCATTGCGCACCATGCGCATGTGGCGCGACCTCGCCGATAGGAGCGATATCCATAAATACGAGCTGATGATCTTTTGCCTGCGAGAGCCACCCTTTGACGCCTTTGAAGGCGATGTCGGCTTGCGGCAATTTTGCCACGACTTTAGCAAAGGGTGAGGCGGAAGCCATAGAAACTCCTCTAAAAGTAGGGGGTTGGGTTTTAGGGGTTGGGGATTGGTAACGACCAGAAGAAAGCTCGTCCTCTCTAACCCCTAATCCCTAATACGATTTCGGCAGCCCTAGCACGTGCTCGCCGACATAGTTGAGCACCATCTCTTGCGAGATCGGGGCAATGCGGAACAGGCGTGCTTCGCGCCAGTAGCGCTCGACGTCGTAATCCTTGATATAACCGTAGCCGCCGTGTGCCTGCATGGCACGATCCGCTGCTTCGCAAGCTGCCTCCGCTGCCATGTATTTGGCGATATTGGCCTCTTTGCCGCACGGCTTGCCATGATCGAACAGCCAAGCCGCTTTGTAGACCATGAGTTCGGCGGTTTCGAGTTTGGCGTAGGAGTCTGCCAGCGGGAACTGGATGCCTTGGTTCATGCCGATTGGGCGACCGAAGACGATACGTTCCTTCGAGTACTGCACGGCTTTTTCGATGGCGCGTTTGCCCATGCCGATGCATTCAGCGGCGATCAGGATGCGTTCCGGGTTGATGCCGTCGATGATGTAGTAAAAGCCGCGTCCTTCTTCACCGATCAAATCTTCTTTGGGCACGTAGAGGTTGTCGATAAACAGCATGTTGGTGTCCACCGACTTGCGACCACACTTGTGGAGTTCCCGCACTTCCACGGCTTTCGGGTCGATGTCAGCGAAGAACAAGCTCATGCCCATCGTCTTTTTATCGACTTGATCGTAAGGCGAGGTCCGCGTGAGCAGGAGCATCTTCTTCGATTCTTTCGCTTTGGTGATGAAGACTTTTCGCCCGCTGATGAGGTAGCCGTCGCCAGTGCGCGTGGCAAACGTCGAGATTTGCGTCGTGTTGGTCCCGGCGTCAGGTTCGGTCACAGCGAACGAGACATGAATCTCTCCGCTGAGGACTTTAGCGAGGTATTTGTCCTTGGCTTCTTTGGTGCCGTATTTGATGAGCGGTTCGAGTCCGAAGATGCCAAGATGGACCGACGAGCAGGCTTGGGTGCCGCCGCCACACTCGGCAATGCTCTGCATAACCAAGGCAGCTTCTGTAATGCCGAGGCCACTGCCGCCGTATTCTTGCGGGATGGTGATGCCAAGATATCCGGCGTCGGCGACGGCTTGGTAAAAGTCCCAGGCGAATTCGCCAGTGTCGTCCCGCTCCCGCCAATACTCATCGGGAAATCGCGAACACAGCGCGTGAACCTGCTTGCGTATCTCTTCTTGCTCTTCGGTAAATTGGAAATCCATGCATGCTCCTCTCTTGAGCACTCTCGTGACGGAATGCCCGAGTTCTTCGCCAACTGATAACTGATAACTGCCAACTATGTAAGGAGGCGTTGGTGTGGTCGGATGCCGAGTGAAAAAGGATAAGCCACGGGTGAGCGACGGAAGAGGGTAAGACCCTGCACTATTGAGGGCAAGGCTTGTCGCTTGCCCTCTTATCTGTATCTAAGAAAGACGAACTCTTACTTGGTTGTCGTTGCTGGTGGCGTTGCAGCGGGAGCCGTGGGGACCGCGGGAGCCGCAGGCGGTGGCGTTGCCGGTTGCGGATTTGCCGTGCTGGTGGTTGCGGCCGTTGGTGCAGTGGCTGCTGGTGCAGTGGCTGCTGGCGGTGCCGGCGACGTAGCAGGCGTGGCGGGCGTAGCTGCGGACTGCGCGGCTGGTGCGGTTTCCGAAGTTGCGGCTGGTGGAGCTTCCGGAGCCACAGCCGGTGCTGGAGCGCTCGCCGGTTCGGAATCGAAGAGGCTTTTCGTGCTTTGTCTTGCTGCTCCGTAGCTGAGGGTCAGCGAGGTAATCATGAAAATGACAGCGCTCGCGCTCGTCAGTTTCGTTAGGGCGTTCCCTGCTCCTGAGCTACCGAACAAGGTCTGACTAGAGCCGCCGAACACAGCAGTGACATCGGACCCTTTTCCTTGTTGCAGAAGCACCACCGTCGCGAGGAAAACACAGGCGATAACATGAATGACTGTAATGATTGTGTACCACATGGGAAAGTCTTTTACTGGAAACGCGCGATACGCGCAAAGGCGTCGGCTTGTAAACTCGCGCCGCCAACAAGAGCGCCGTCGATATCGGCTTGCGCCATCAGGTTGTCGATGTTCTCTGCCTTGACACTGCCGCCATAGAGAAGACGGACGGCCTCGGCAGTTGGTTGATTGGTCAGGCTGGCCAAAGTCGCACGAATGGCAGCGTGGACTTCCTGTGCTTGGGCGGGTGTGGCCGTGCGCCCTGTGCCAATGGCCCAGATGGGTTCATAGGCAACGACCAGAGACGCGATGGCAGTTTTGTCTTGGCCGCTCAATGCGCCACGGACTTGACGGGCAATGACCTCTAACGTCGCGTCTTTTTCCCGCTCCTCTAGCGTTTCGCCGACACAAATAATGGGAGTGATCCCGTTTTTCCTTGCCGCCGCGACCTTGCGTGCGACGTGTTCGTCAGTTTCCCCGCAGTATTGGCGTCGCTCTGAGTGGCCGATGAGCACGTAGGAACAGCCCAGATCTTTCAGCATTGGCGCGGAAATTTCGCCAGTGTACGCGCCCGAAGGTTCCCAGTGTAGGTCTTGCGCTGCTAGTTGTAGAGAAGACCCAGCGAGAATCTGTGTCGCAATCTCTAAGCTGGTGAACGGCGGTGCAATGACGACCTCACGGTTATGCAAATGCTCTACCGTGAGGCTTTCTTTGAGGGCAGCAAGCAGCGCGAGCGTCTCTGCTCGCCTCCCATGCATTTTCCAGTTGCCAGCGATGAGGGGACGGCGTGCAGCCATAGGTCAGTTGATCCTCTGCCCAAGATAGAGAGCGACATCGCGCATACGGTTAGAGAAACCCCATTCGTTGTCGTACCAAGACAGGACTTTAATGAAGTTTCCGTCCATGGCCTTGGTGAGGGCAGCATCGAAAATGGAAGAATGCGGGTTACCATTGAAATCAGTCGAGACAAGTTCTTCGTCGCAGTATTGCAAGACGCCTTTCAGCGGACCTTCTGCTGCTGCCTTCATCGCAGCATTAATCGCGGCTTCGGTAGCTGGCTTGTCGAGTTCGGCGACGAGGTCCACCACTGAGACGTTTGGGGGAGGGACCCGAACGGCCATGCCATCGAGTTTCCCTTTGAGGTGAGGCAGGACTTCGCCCACTGCACGGGCCGCGCCAGTGCTGGTCGGAATCATCGACATGGCTGCGGCTCGGGCACGGCGGATATCCGAGTGTGGCAAGTCGAGGATGCGCTGGTCATTAGTGTACGAGTGGATGGTCGTCATCAATCCGCGCTTGATACCGAAACTGTCATGCAGTACCTTGGCCACCGGTGCAAGGCAATTTGTGGTGCAGGAGGCATTTGAGATGATGTGGTGCTTTGCCGGATCGAAGGCCGTATGATTCACGCCGTAGCAAAGGGTAATATCAGCCCCTTTTGCTGGGGCGGAGATCAACACCGTTCGTGCTCCCGCCGTAAGATGGGCTGCAGCTTGATCCCGATCAGTAAACAGACCGCTGCATTCAAGAGCGAGGTCAACGCCAAGGGCTTTCCACGGCAGTTTCCCAGGGGCACGTTCCTGCAAAATCTGAATGCGTTTGCCATTGAGGATCAGCGCGTCTTTTTCGACGGTGAGATCGGCTTTCAGTTGCCCGTGGACGGAATCGTAGCGCAACAGATGACCGAGGGTCGCTGCGTCTGTGATATCGTTGATCGCGACGATATCGAGACCTGGTTCGCCCAAACAGGCGCGTAACAAGTTGCGACCAATGCGGCCAAAGCCATTGATTCCGACACGTACAGGCATAATCTCTCTTGCCTCCTCTTCCCGAAATAAGGTGGTCCATCTTTTCCGATTGGGCACCGTCAGTCAAGGTTGCAGGTGCAGTGGCAGAGCACAGAGACGACGTTACTAGCTGTTCCTGCGAGAGAATTTCCTTTATAAGAGCTTGGGCGCTATGCATGACCAACAACAAACTTCTCCAAGGCTCTTTCTCCTGCGCGGCAGGAAGGCCGTGACACGATCCTAACCAACACTTATGCAAACTGCGTGGTTCCTTTCCAACATGTCTAGCCAGCTTGATGCCGCCCTGCCGCAAAGCAGCGTGGTCGATATGGTGGCGCATTCGGGTCCGCTTGTCCAACTCGTGCTCTATGTCCTGATAGGATTTTCGATTGTCAGTTGGGGCATCGGTTTCTACAAGCTGCGGCAAATCCGCCAAGCGCGGCGAGAATCAGAACGATTTACGGCAGTCTTCTGGGAGACGAAAAATCTCGCATCCATCCATAACGCTAGCCTGGAGATGCGCGAAAGCTCCGTGGCGCAAGTGTTCCGCGCTGGATACCAAGAACTCATGCGCATCACCCGAGCACGCAAGCAAGCTGGGCCGACGGAGGGCGATTTTTCCGAAGAGGGTGGAATCGATAACGTGGAGCGGGCCATGCGGCGCGCGATGCGCGAGCAAGTGACCAAACTCGAACGGGCACTCACTTTCCTTGCGACCACGGCGAGTACTGCTCCCTTCATCGGGCTGTTTGGCACGGTCTG
>SYOC01000325.1 GCA_005804965.1 Pseudomonadota bacterium | reverse complement strand
GGCTACCACATTCGCGAAGCTGGCTCCTCCGCCGCACAGGAGATTGCTTTCACGCTGGCTGATGGCATCGCGTATATCGATGCTGCGGTGAAGACCGGCCTAGATGTCGATAGCTTTGCTTCGCGGCTCTCGTTCTTCTTCAATGTGCATAACAATTTCTTCGAAGAGATTGCCAAGTTCCGGGCTGCACGTCGTTTGTGGGCGAAGATCATGAAAGAGCGCTTTCAGGCCAAAGACCCGCGCTCGTGGATGCTACGCACGCACGCGCAGACGGCAGGCTCGACACTGACCGCACAGCAACCGGATAACAATATTATGCGCGTGACCATTCAGGCTCTGGCTGCCGTACTTGGCGGCACCAACTCGCTGCATACCAATTCGCGCGATGAAGCTCTGGCGTTACCGACCGAAGATTCCGTGCGCATTGCACTGCGTACCCAGCAAGTGATCGCCTACGAGTCCGGCGCGGCGGATACGATCGACCCAATGGCCGGCTCGTATTTTGTCGAGTCGCTGACCGACCAACTCGAAGCCAAGGCCGTCGAATATATCGAGCGTATCGACAAGCTCGGCGGAGCAGTCAAAGCCATCGAAGCCGGCTATCAGCAACGCGAGATTCACGAGGCTGCCTTCCGCTATCAACAGGCGGTCGAGAGCAAGGACCAAGTCATTGTTGGTGTGAATGACTTTACTGTCGAAGAAGACAATCAAGGCGAGCTGCTCAAGATGGATCTTTCTTTGGAAGATCAGCAGAAGCGGAAACTCGCCGCCGTCAAAGCAGAGCGCAACCAAGCCGCCGCAAAAAAGGCACTTGCTGCCGTGGAAGCCGCGGCTCGCGAGGGTGGCAATCTGATGCCGGTCATCATTGAAGCGGTACGTGCCTACGCCACGCTTGGCGAAATCTCCGACGCCATGCGGCAGGTGTTCGGCGAGTATCGTGCTCCATCTTTTCTGTAAACAAATAGTCGCGGCTGCCCGCGTCCAGTGGAGAAGCATCGTATTATGTCGGAAACTCAAGGCGTCTCGGTCTCTGACCCCACTCCGGAGGTGCAGGTCGCCTCCCCCGCCGAATTCAACCCACTTGCTGCTGAATTCCGCGCCAATCCTCATCCTGCGTATGCGCGTTTACGCGCAGAGGACCCGGTACACTGGAGCCCGTTCCTCGGCTTCTGGGTGCTGACGCGCTATGCCGATTGTGCGTCAGTGTTGCGTGATGGCAAGCGGTTTAGCGCTGATCCCCATGATTTGGCGATCTATGAGGCGCTGATGCAGAGCCTGGGCGAAGATCGTCCGCTTGGGAAGATGCAGCGGAAGTGGCTGCTGCTTTTGAATCCGCCTGACCACACTCGACTGCGGACGCTGGTGACGAAAGCATTTACCCCGCGCGTCGTGGAAAACCTGCGACCGCGCATTCAAGCGATTGTGGACGGTTTGCTCGACAAAGTGCAAGACGCTGGCGCGATGGATGTGATTGCTGACCTGTCGTATCCCCTACCGGTGACAGTCATTGCTGAGATGCTGGGCGTGCCGGCGGAAGATTGCGAGATGTTCAAAGTCTGGACGACGGACTTGGCTCGTACGCTCGATCCCATCCTGTCTCCAGAAGTGCTGGATGCTGGCGACGCTGCGGCTATCGCGTTTTCCGATTATTTCAAAGCGCTCGTGGCGAAGCGACGTAAAGATCCGCAAGCAGACTTATTCAGTGCTCTTGTCGTTGCCGAAGAGCAGGGAGATCGTCTCACCGAAGAAGAGCTGATTGCTACGGCTGTGCTGCTTTTTGGTGCCGGACACGAAACGACGATGAATCTGATTGGCAACGGTCTTCTCGCGTTGTTCCGCCACCCGGACCAACTCGCAAAGCTGAAGGCAGACCCAACCTTGATTCCCAACGCCATTGAGGAGTTCCTGCGCTTCGACGGCCCTGTACAAATGACCGCCCGCACGGCGTTGGCAGACTTGGACATTGGCGGCAAGACGATTGCAAAAGGGCAACAAGCGATCCTCGCGCTCACGGCAGCGAACCGTGACCCGGCGCAATTCACTGATCCCGACCGTTTTGACATTACCCGCAAAGACAACACGCACATTGCCTTCAGTCATGGCATTCACTATTGTCTGGGGGCGCCGCTCGCGCGTGTCGAGGCGCAACTCGCTATCGCCACCCTGTTGCGTCGCTTTCCTCATTTGCACCTCGCCACAGAAGACCTGGAATGGCGCGAAATGGTGACGCTGCGCGGCTTAAAATCCCTTCCCATCACATTTTAGAAAAGAAAAAGAGAGGAGAGAGTCATGAAAGGCAAGATTGCCTATATTCCGCAAGCACGGACGTTGGAATTTCACGAATTTGATTTGCCAGAGGTGGAGCCGGGCGCGATTCTCGCTGATGTTTCACGCACGAACATCTGCGGCTCGGAAGTGCACATGTGGCGCGGTGAGTTTGGTAAGCGCGGCGTGATGCCCGGCCATGAAATGGTCGGGCGGGTGCATACCTTGGGCAAAGGCGTGACCACGGACACTGCTGGTCAGCCGCTCAAGGAAGGCGACCGCATCGCGCCAGTCTATTACCGTACCTGCGGCTTGTGCGCCAATTGTCGCGACGGCAACGCTGCTGCTTGCTTGACCATGGGCATCCGCGAGAAACGCCTCGTGCCACAAGATGCCCCCCATTTCCACACGCCCTTCGGCACGCATTACTACATTCAGCCTGGGCAACACGTCTATAAAGTGCCAGAAAACGTGCCGGACTACGCCGCTTCGTCGGCCAATTGCGCACTCTCGCAAGTGTTCTTCGGTTTGGATCGCGGCAATTTACGTTATGACGAAACACTCGTCGTGCAAGGTGCTGGCGGCTTAGGGCTGCATGCTATGGCGGTGGCCAAGGCGCGAGGTGCGCGTGTGATTGCCATTGATGGCGTGGATCTGCGCTTGCAACGTGCCAAAGCCTTCGGTGCCGATGAACTTGTAGACATGCGCGAATACTCCACAGCGGATGCGCGAGTGCGCCGTATCCGCGAACTCACCAAAGGAGTTGGCCCGGATGTGGTGCTGGAAGTTGCGGGGATTCCTGATGCCTTCCTCGAAGCCATCAATATCGTGCGTAATGGCGGGCGCGTGCTCGAACTCGGGAACATTTCTCCTGGGCTGACCGTGGCGATTCCGCCCTCGTTCATTACCTTTAAGTCGATTTCGATTATCGGCGTGGCCACCTACAACCCGCACTATCTGCTCAAGTCGCTGAACTTCTTGTCCGAGCATATCGACAAGTATCCTTACCACGAACTCGTCGATGCGGTGTTCCCGTTGGAGCGGGCAGCAGAAGCGATGGACAAGTCGGATCGCAAAGAGATTACCCGCGCGGCAGTAGAACCGTAAAACTGAGCTACTGGCTGTCAGCTTTCAGCTCTTAGCTTTGAGAAGAAGGAAATTAGAGACAATCATGAAAGACACTCTCAAACCCGGCATGTCATTCGAGAAAACGATCACGACCACCCCGGACATGGGCATTTCCCACATGGGTCCGGGTGTGCCCAGTATGTACTCTACTCCGGCCATGATTATGCTCATGGAAGGGACGTGCGTAGAGTTCCTCACGCCGCACATGGGTGCAGGCGAGCAGACCGTCGGTTTTCATGTCAACGTCAAACACTTAGCCCCAACCAAGATCGGCCAGAACGTGCGAGCCAAAGTGACGCTCAATGAAATCAAAGGTCGTCGTTTGCAGTTTACCGTTGAAGCCTTCAACGAAGATGGCACCAAAGTTGGCGACGGCACCCATGAACGCGCAGTGGTGGAGATTGCGCGGTTTGCTGGGCACTGAGAGGTGCTCACGCAGAGGCGCAGAGACGCGGAGTCCGAAAAGAGTTCTCCTCTGCGCCTTGGCGTCTCTGCGCGAGTTTTTTGCATCAACCAATCAACGCACGCGCTCCTTCGTCGATCTCGCGGCGGGTGCCGTCCACCGTTGGCCCAGCCATAAACAACAGCATCTCTTTGACGCCTAGCGCTTCGAGCGCGGCGACTTTCTCTGGGTTTTGCTTGAGGTCGCTGACGCTACCAATCATAGAAATCTGTATTTGCGACAGGTCGCGCCCGCGCTCTTCTAGCAAAATCCTCAGTTTCTCCCGCCGTTCGCGAAAATCGTCCAACGGGATCGGCCCGGGCTGCCAACCATCGCCCAGGTCGGCAATACGTCTGAGCGCCGCCGTGCTCTCGCCGCCGAAGATGATGGGCGGGTGCGGCTTCTGGACGGGGAGTGGGTTGGTGTGCAAGTCCGGAAACGAAAAATACTTGCCCTCGAACTTGGCCACTTCTCCTGACCAGATGGCTTTCATGACCTGGAGATACTCGCGTGTGCGTGGGGCACGTTCGGCGAACGATTCGCCCAGCGCGTCGAACTCTTCTTTCAGCCAGCCGACCCCGACCCCGAACAGGTAGCGCCCATGCGAAACCAAATCCACCGTCGCCACCGATTTCGCCACATGCAGGGGATTGCGGTAGGGAATAATCGCCACGCTGGTACCCAAGAGAATCTTCTTGGTGGCGACTGCCAGCGCCGCTAGCAACACAAAGGGATCAGGCCACGGGATGTCCCGCGCGAAGCCCACCGAGCCGTCGCGGGTGTACGGGTACGGGGAGGAAATCTGCTCAGGGATAACAATGTGATCGCCGAGCCACACGGAGTTGAAACCCAACGCTTCTGCTTGTTGGGCAATACTGATGTAATCGTCGGCGGTGGGATGCACGCCGAGGCCGAGAGAATAATGAATGCCGTATTTCATGTGGGCCTCTCCTTTTTTCCTGTCTGCGCGGAGTTATACCGAGCCTATCCCACGAGCGCAATTGTCGCCGCTACCGCTGTGCCGTAGGATTCCCACGACAAAGGAGGGACCACAATGGAACAGACAACGCAGAGACCGTTACAAGGCATCCGGGTGATCGACTTGACGATTTGGGTGCAGGGGCCGCTGGCGTCGATGATGCTGGCCGACCTGGGTGCCGAGGTC
>SYOC01000324.1 GCA_005804965.1 Pseudomonadota bacterium | reverse complement strand
AGTGATACCCGTCATTGCTTTCTTCTGGCTAGTGGTTGCGCACGAACGCATGCGTCGCGCCGCACGCCGTGCGCAACGTGCGGTCCTTTTTTACGAAAAAGGGCTTGCACGCTTGGAAGATCGCTGGCATGGCACTGGCGAGCCGGGCACGCAGTTTCTGGACGGCAATCATCCGTATGCTGCTGATCTTGATCTCTTCGGGCGTGGTTCGTTGTTCGAGTTACTGTGTATGGCACGGACCCGAGGCGGAGAACAAATGCTGGCGGATTGGCTGTTGGCACCGGCGACCGCCAAGGAGATTCGCGAGCGACACGCGGCAGTGGACGAACTGCGTGGTCATCTCGACCTGCGCGAGAAGCTGGCGCTGCAAGGCGAAGACATCCGCGCCGGGCTGCATCCAGATGCGCTCATCGCCTGGGCGCACGCGCCGCTGCGAGTGTCGGCGCTCGGGTGGCAGCGCCTCCTGGCGGCGGGGCTGGCGCTCGCCAATGTCACAACGTTGGCGTGGTGGGCGTATTCGGGAACCGCCCTGCTGCCGTTTCTTGTGGCGTTGCTGGTCTCCGGCGGTTTCACTTTGCGCTGGCGTGCGCAGATGACAACAATTCTGCACGAGATTGCGAGTGCCGGACGGGACTTGCAATTACTTGCCGACATGCTGGCCGGTGTCGAAGGCGAACAGTTTACGTCGGCGAAGCTCGCAACATTGCAGGCGGCATTGCAAACGCAAGGACTGCCGCCCTCGCGACAAATCGCGCGGCTCGGGCGGCTCATCAATCTGTTGGAGTCGCAGAACAACCAAATTTTCATTCCGTTCGCCGTGCTGCTGCTGTGGATGCCGCAGATGACGTTAGCCATTGAAGCCTGGCGGCAAGAGGTCGGCCCGGCGATTCCGCGTTGGCTGAAGGCGTTGAGTGAGTTCGAGGCGCTGAGTGCGCTTGCTGGCTATGCGTATGAGCATGCCGCAGATCCTTTCCCAGAGATCGTCTCCCAGGACGCGTGTTACGACGGCGAAGCTCTTGGCCATCCACTGCTGCCCGAGGCACGTTGCGTGCGCAACACTGTCAGTCTTGATCGTGTCGCCCAGGCGCTCATCGTGAGCGGTTCCAACATGTCAGGTAAAAGTACTGTGCTGCGTACCGTCGGTATCAACGCCGTGCTGGCATTAGCTGGTGCGCCAGTGCGGGCGCGGCGGCTGTGCATCTCGCCGCTGGCGATTGGGGCCACGCTGCGGGTGCAGGATTCGTTGCAGGACGGAAGCTCGCGCTTCTACGCAGAGATTACCCGACTCAGTGTGTTGGTCAAACTCACAGCAGAGCCTTTGCCTCTGCTGTTTCTCTTGGACGAAATTCTCCACGGTACCAATTCGCATGATCGCCTGATTGGTGCCGAAGCCGTGGTGCGCGGGCTATTGGCTCGCGGTGCCATTGGTTTGGTCACGACCCACGATTTGGCGTTGACGCGTGTGGTCGAGACCTTGGCTCCACATGTAGCTAACGTCTGTTTCGAAGATCATTTCACTGATGGGAAGTTGGTCTTTGACTATCGCATGCGCCCTGGTGTTGTGCGCAAGAGCAACGCGTTAGAGCTGATGCGCTCGGTTGGGTTGGATGTCTGATCCAGTATCTGCCCCTTGCGGTCAAGCTCAGCTTTCTCTCCGCAATACCTCGAGTGGTGAGTGCCTGACCACGCTGCGATTGCCGATCAGTCCGGTGAGGATGGCCACACAGGTCACCACCACGACGGCAAGTAGCGCCGGTATCAGCGGCGGGGCGAAGACAGCCTCGAACCACCAACGCGACAGCGCCCAACTGGCGAAGACGGCGAGCACGGTGCCGCTGAGTGCAGCAAAGCCGCCAAGCAGCGCATATTCGGCAACGAGAATGCCGGCGATCTGCCTGCGTGAAGCCCCCAAAGTACGCAAGAGTACGCTTTCTTTGAGGCGCTGCTGGCGACTCGTCAGCACGGCATTCACGAGGACGAACAGCCCGGCAGCGATACTGAATAGTGCCATGAAGCGCAGGGCAAAGACGATCCTGCTTAATAAGGTGTCTAAAGTTTGTAGCATCGAAGTGAGGTCAATGGCCGAGACGTTGGGGAATTTGCCAACTACGGCGCGTTGCACGGTGGCCGACACTTCGCTCGACGGCGTGCGCGTCACCAGTAAATACGTCTGCGGTGCGCCTTCGAGCACCCCGGCGGGAAACACGACAAAGAAATTCGGCTTGATTTGTTGCCAATCGACTTTGCGAATGCTGGCAATGGTCGTCTTGATCGGTACGCCTTGGATGTCAAACTCCAGCGGGTCGCCGACGGTGACTGACAAAGCTTTCGTGACTTCTTCTTCGAGCGAGATCGGAACCTGTTGCGCGAGAGACTCGGACTTTCCCTGCCAGGTTCCGGCCACGAGGGTTTCGGTGTCGATGAGTTGTTCCCGGTAGGTGGCGCGATACTCATGCCGCAGCGCCCATTCGTCGATGTCAGGGCGTTTCTCATTGCGCAAGGTTTCTACGGCAATGCCTTTGACGGCGGTGAGTCGCATCGTCACCAGCGGCGCGTGCTGCGTGGTCGGCAGTGAGAAAGAACCAACAAGCCGTGTGAGTGCTTCGCGCTGGTCGGTCTGAATATCGAAGAAGATGAGATTGGATTGATTGGCATTGTGGCGGCGCGACACTTGGTCCACCAGCGCCTGTTGCACGAACTGCAAGGTCATGAGCAAGAACGCACCCAGGCCGAGCGCCAACAAGAGCATCAAGGTTTGGTTATGAGGGCGGTGTAAATTGGCGAATCCCTGACGCCACACGTATGGCCAGGACGGAGACACCATGGCGCGAGTGGCGGCCATGATTGCCGAGGCGATGACTGCGAGCAGCAGGAATGCAGCCACCAGCACCGCGCAAAATAGAAAGCTCTGCCACCAATGTTCTGTATGCAAGAGCGCGAAAAGAAAGACGCCGAGGAGAATGAGGGCGATGACTCCAGCCCGCCAGGGATCACGCCGGGGTGCGAGCTGTTCGGCCAGAGATGAACGGAGCACTTGCAGCGGCGACACATGGCGGACGGCCAGTAAGGGCAGCAGGGAAAAAAGAAAGACAATACCGACTCCAGCAGTCAGGCTTTGCCCTAACGCGCTCCACGAAAGAGTTGTCTCAATACGGACTGGTAAGAAGTCGTGGAGTAAGCGTGGCAGTGTCTGCTGAATGCCCACACCGCCTGCAGCTCCAAGAACCGCACCGAAGATTCCTAGTGCTACGGCTTGCACGAGGTAGATGGCAAAGAGGCTTTGCTGTCGCGCTCCCAGACAGCGCAGAAGCGCGACGGTCGCAAGCTTCTCGGTCATATAGACGTGGATAGCGCTGGCGACGCCGATGCCGCCGAGTAGCAGCGCGACGAAGCCGGTCAGGTTCAAGAACCGCGTCAGGTTCTCCAGCATTTTGCCGACGCTGGCCGCGCGTTTCTGTACGGTGTCGCCCTCCACGTTGTACTTGTTCAGGTGTGGACGAAGCGTGTCGAGCAGTCGGTCTGCGTCGGTTTCTTTGGGCAGCTTAAAATAGACGCGATACGTGACCATGCTGCCTTCCTGCACCAGGGCAGTCTGCGGAAGGTAGGCGAACGGGATGTAGACACGTGGGCCGATGAGCGAGGCTGCTCCGGCTTCACCAGGGATTTTCAGTAAGCGACCGGCAATCGTGAATGAGAAGTTACCAATGGTAATTGCGTCGCCGACCTGCGCGTCGAATTGATAGAGTAGGCTATCATCCACCAGCGCGAGCGGCCCAGCAGCAAAGGTGTGCGTAGCGTCCGGCGGGGTGGTTTCTAGCGTGCCGTAATAGGGAAAGTGGCCGGCCAGCGCTCGTACCTGCACGAGGCGTGTGTTGCCGGATTTGGGGAAATAGGCCATGGAGTTGCAGCGGACTTCGCGCGATTGATCGCCGCCGAGGGTCGCAATTTCAGCCTCGGTTTCCGTGCCAAACGGCTGGCGGCTGCTGAGTACGAGGTCTGCGCCGAGCAGGATCTTGGCTTGATTATGCACCGCTTCCCGCACATTCGCGCCGAAGGAGGCAATGGCAACCAGTGCCGCCAAGCCGCAGGCGATAGCGGTTGCTGCGAGCAGGAGCCGCCGCCGGCTGCCGCGACTGTCGCGCCACGCCATGCTGAGAAGCCAAGTCATAATGGTTGCTGTTCAGGAAGTCGCGGTTTTCTTGTAGCGAGAACGGTTGGTCGCGCTGTCCTCAATCATGCTGCCACCCTTTAATCGGATGATGCGCTGCGTTTGGCGAGCAAGCTCCATATCATGGGTGACGAGTACCAGCGTCGTGCCAGCGTCGTGGTTCAAAGAAAAAAGCAGTTGCACGATGGGTGCGCTGGTGTCTTCATCAAGGTTCCCAGTCGGTTCGTCGGCAAAGAGAATGCGAGGGCGATGGACAAAAGCACGGGCCAAGGCGACGCGCTGCTGTTCGCCACCCGACAGTTGCGTGGGATAGTGCTGCAAACGATCTTCGAGTCCAACGCGCTGTAGCAGTTCCACTGCCGCTGCGCGTGCCTGTGCGCTGCCACGTAGCTCTAACGGGATGCTCACATTCTCTAACGCCGTAAGGGTCGGGATCAATTGGAACGACTGGAACACGAAGCCCACCGACCGGCAACGCACATCGGCAAGTTCGTCTTCACTGAGTTGGTGCAAGGGGTGGCCAGCCAAATGCACTTCGCCCGAAGTGGGGCGATCCAACCCAGCACACAGCCCGAGCAAGGTTGTCTTGCCACTGCCTGAGGGGCCAACGATGGCGCAGGTCTCGCCGCTCTCGATTGTCAAAGACAGGTCATGTAACACTGTCAGAGGGCGGGTACCGTTCCGATAGATCTTGGTCACGTGATGAAGCGCGAGGATGTCATGGTGCGAGGGAGTCATTGAGTGAAACATAGCATGCGTCTGTTGGTCTGCTTAGTCCTGCTGGCAGTTTCTACTGTGGGGAGGGCGGAGGAGGAGCAGGGGAAAACGATCCTCTTTTTTGGCGATAGCTTGACGGCTGGGTATGGGATCGATCCCGAGCAAGCGTTTCCTGCGCTCATTCAGGAGAAGATCCGCGAGAAAAGCTGGCGGTTTCGTACGGTCAATGCTGGGGTGAGTGGAGAGACCACGGCTGGAGGATTACGCCGCATTGATTGGGTGTTGCAACGTCCGGTGGATGTGTTCGTCCTTGAACTAGGAGCGAACGATGGGCTGCGCGGTCTGCCGCTCGACGCCGCGCAGCAGAACCTACAAGCGATCATCAACCGGGTGCGCATGAAATACCCGCAGGCTCGCGTGGTGCTGGCTGGGATGCAAGTGCCCACGAACCTTGGGCCTGAGTACACGAATCGTTTCCGCTCTATGTTTGCGACCCTCGCGCAAGCGAACGAGGTGGCGCTGATTCCGTTTCTTTTGGCGGGAGTAGGTGGCGATCCTCGCCTCAACCTGCCCGATGGCATTCACCCGACGCCTGCTGGCCACAAAATTGTGGCGGAGAATGTGTGGCAGGTACTGGAGCCGGTGCTACGGGAGATGGCGCAGGAAAAATTTACGTCTGATTCGAACACCCTTAGGCATCCACAGAAGTGAGCACCAATCTTGCCGCTTCTGGTAGCTCGATAGGAGCGAACATTGAGGCAGGATAGAGATAACCGTCAGGCTCCGACGTATCCTCGTCAAGCACGCGCAGCATCCCATGCGCCTCCGCCTCGGGATCTGCGAGCGTAGGATACACTTTGCCAACAATCAGGCTGGCCGGATTGTTCTTGTTGTTGATACAGACGACAAAGTCAACCATCGGCTTTGAGCGGAAGAAGACGAACCCGCACCTGTCCTTCCGAGACGCTAATCATCACGCCTTGCTCAAGGACTTCTCTATGTTGGGCGAGAAGACTTTGCAGAATGCCATTGACGCGGTCGGGGTGCATATTGCGGAGGCGAAACGTGATCACACTTGGCAATGCGGCTCCACTTGCGGCAACCAATTCCCCGAAGCCGAGGTCGTGAACCAATAGAATACGCCCTTCTTGGCGGGCTTTGGTGACAATACTTGGGTCTGGTAACTGTCCTAACCCCTGATCCGAAAGATGCACTGCGTCATGCCCAAGTGTGTGGAGGAAAACCACAGTCTTGGGGGAAATGCCCATATCCGCCAGAAATTTCACGGGTGGACCGGCTCCAGCGGATAGACAGTCTCTTCTGCAAGCCATGCTACATAGTGCAGGGCTTGCGGAATATCCTCCGGTTCCAGATAGGGATACGCCTCGATGATCTCGGCGACAGTCATCCCATTGGCCACCAGATTAACCAGCAACGACACGGTGATCCGCATGCCGCGAACACACGCGCGGCCACCCATTACTTGCGAATCAAAGGTGATACGATCAAACCCTAGCATAGTCTTCCCCAATGTTTTCTTGTCGTAGATTTGCTGGGAGGCGGTAACACCGCCTCCCAGCCTACGGTCTTCTCTATAAACCGTATAAACCTCGACTGTCAACGATTCGCTCCGCTCCAAAGACAGGCCGTCCCCTGTTCCAACTCGGCGCGTTGTGTATGATGCACCCAGATTTGGGTTGCAAGGAGGAAGGAAAGGATGAAGCTGCGAAAGTTGTGGTTGGTGCTCATGGCGGTCGCGTGGGCCGGCCTCGCCAGTGCACAGGATTATAAGGCCGAGCATCGTCTCGACCTGCGCATCACCGGCATGGTGTTGTCAGCGGAGACGCCACCGCGTGAAGACGTGGTGGTGGTCGATATTTCCGTGCAGGGGAAGCCTCTCAAATTACGGGTCGGCAAAGTCGAAGATCTATCCGTGCGCGAGAAAGAGCAAGCGGCGAAGACCGAGATTTTGCTGCGCCAGATTCGTTTCACTGGAGATGCCGCGCTCATGGAGCACCTGCTGAAGATGGAAACTGCTGGCAAGGTCATCACCATCGAAGGCTGGCTGAATACGCAAAGCCGACTGTTTCAAGTGACGGCAGTCACCGATGGGGCGAGCACCACGCCGGCGACGAAATAAATAGGGGTGTCTGATGGCATTAGCAAAAGAAGAGATCGCCAGTTTTCTCGCTGAGCGGCGTAATGCTGTGCTGGGAACTATCCGTAAAGATGGCTCGCCGCAGTTGAACCCGATGTGGTTTCACTGGACCGGCGAGGTCTTCTACATTTCTACTACAAGAGCCCGCTTCAAATACGACAGCATCCGCCGCGATCCGCGAGTGACGCTGTGCATCGACGACGCCACCGGCTTCAAGACGGTGATTGTCGAAGGCCGGGCGGACGTGATCGAAGATGACATCTGGGGGCCGACGCGCACGATTGTAGAAAAGTATGTGGAGGCTGGCCATGTCGAAGCCCGCATGGCGCGGATGCGGACCGAGCCGCGTGTGTTGCTTGTCATTCGCCCGGAGAAGTGGATCTCGTGGAATATGGCATTGCGAGCTGGTCCGCCACGGTCGTAGCGGCAATGGAGAAGAACGAACCGGGCGCGGCACGGCTGCTCCCGGTTCTGATGACGACGAGGCTAAGCGAGACCGTAGAGTGCGGCGGCATTGCCCGACGTAATCTTCGCGGTATCTCCCGCTGGGATGTTCTTAAACGTTTCGCTGATGAACTCGCGCGACCGTGGCCACGGCGAGTCGGTGTGTGGATAATCCGACGACCACATCATGCGATCCGCACTGTAGCTTTGTCGCGTGAAATCGACGGTTGAAGTTTCAAACTGGAACGTTGCCCACACATTGCGACGCATGTATTCGCTCGGGAGCAAGGGCAGGGTGAGTCCTTCGATGTGCCGCAAGCGGTCGTAGGCGTGGTCGATGCGGTACATGAAGTGGGGAATCCAAGAGACATCGTTTTCAGCCGAGACGATTTTCAAGCGCGGGAAGCGCTCGAACACGCCGCCGGTAATCATGTCGGCGATCGTCAACTGAATCTCTTGTGGTAAGCGCATGTAGCCGAACAACACCTTCCGTCGGCTGAAACGATTGCCAGCTCGTCCAGTGAGGATGTGGAGCGAGAGCGGCATATTCATATCTTGCGCCGCCGCCCAGAACGGGTCGTATTCAGCCGAGCTGTACAGGTGATCTTCTGGTGGCGAACCCCAGATCAATGCGCCACGCAGACCCTTCTTGGCGATGCGTTGCAGTTCGGCCACGCCAGCAGGAATATCTTCTAGCGTGATGGCCCCTAAGCCGGCGAGGCGTTGGGGATACGCACTGCAATACTCTGCCGCCCAATCGTTGAAGGCGCGAAAGCACTCTGCGCGGAGGGCAGCGTCGTCAAGGCCAAAGAGCAACATCCCCATTGATGTGTACAGGGCTTCAGAGCTGACGCCGTCGCGCTCCTGTTCTTTCAAGCGCTCTGCTGGGTCCCACACGCTTTTGGGAGCAACCTCGAAGCCGCGCTTGAGATGTTCGGGCAATTCCTCGGAACTCTTGCCAGACCCGAAGAACCCACCGACTTGCACGGGTTGAATGTTTTCGCACATGAACCATTCGCCGGGGCGTCCTTTGTAGCCCTGTGCGACATAAGGAGCACGATCACGGAAACCCACGTCCACGCGCTCCGCCCACATGGTTGGCGGTTCCACAAAATGGGAATCCGCAGAAATGATGCGTCGATCCGCCATGATGAACCCTCCTTACGACGAAGAGATTGTTCGCGATGTGTGTTCTTTCCCCTCAGCCTCTACCGCGCACACTAGCGTGCTTTGGTGGGGGGAGCAAGGAAAACAGGCGGAGGATAGCGGTGCAGTTTGGTCTTTTGTAGGGGCAAGATTACCTCGCCCCTATCGCTAGCGAGTGGCGAGGTTCTCAGCGCAGCACCCGCAGCAGTGTCTGTGCGATAGTGGGCACCAATCGTGGGCGTAGCAGCCGACGATCATACTGACTCAGACGGCGCTCATTTTCTTGTAGACAGCGGTGCAAAAAATCGCGCGGAGAGAGATCGGCGCTGAAGGACTCGTGTCCTTTCATGGTAAAGTCGTCGGTCGCCATACCGCGTGCGGTTTGCAGCCGACTCCAGGCTTGCACGGTCATGGCTAGGAGGCGACGCAGCAGCAATTCTGGTCGTCGCCACAGTGGCGTCTGGGCTCGTCGATAGGCTAGCCAGTTGACGAAAAAGAGGATGTGCCGGGCTTCTTCTTGCATCACCGGCTCGAACCGGGTCACGAGTGCGGGCGGGAAGAAACCAGAGTCCTTGGCCAGCGCGAACAGCCCGAAGGCAAAAAAAGAATCGAAGCATTCGCCATATTCGGTACGCAGAAACGCCCACTCGATGTTCGGCGGCAGCGGTGCCGGTGGCCGAGGCGGCACGGTAATCTGATACTGAGTCAAAAGGGCGTTAATCAGCGCGGAGTGGCGTTCTTCTTCATAGCCTTGTAGGGCCACGGCTTGTCGCATCAGGGCGTCATGTTCCAAGGCAGCTTGGGCTTTGACTTTGGCGGCAGTGGCGTGTTCCGTTGAGACTGCCTCGTCCCAAAACGGCAACGTCTGTAGACGCTCCAGACTCGATGTATCTAGTTCTGGCCACCGTAGCGTGGCGACCTCGTACGGTTCATGGGTGTCAATAAATTCCCGACACAACAATTCTTTGTGCGCCGTGGAGCCAATAGTTAGATCCGGTTTCACTTCCGTCTCTCCTCTCCTTCGATCGAAATAGTCACTGCCGATGCTTTACGGTGTCGGCGGTGTGGGACGAATCTGTGCAATCGCGGCGAGCAACTCCTCTACCGTGTGATTTGTACCGACGAACTCTTTGACCACCATGCCATTGCCGTCGATAAGACAAGTTAGCAGGCGATGGTCGATGATGCCTTCTGCCCCGGCTTGGTAATCCGCACCGAAAGCCGCTGTGGTCCTGATGATCTCGCCCGTGCTTCCCGTCAAGAATTTCCAACCCGCGAGATTGGCTTTGTAACGCTTGGCATAGTCGCGCAGGACTTCCGGGGTGTCTCGCTTGGGGTCGATCGTGACCGAAAGCAACATCACCTCTTCCCCGAATCGCTCGGCCAACGGCTGCTGTAATTGGGCAAATTTGAGCGACAACAACGGACATGGCCCGGGGCACTGGGTAAAGATGAAATCCAGCAAAACGATCTTTCCTTGCAAACTGGAAAGTGTCAACCGTTGGCCATCTTGGTCAGTCAAGGTGAAGTCGCTGGCGGGATAGGGCATGAACTCTGCTTCTGGTTCTTCTGTTGCTGTGGGTGCCGCCGCTGGTGTTGTGGCGTCCTCATCGCTTGGCTCGTTTTGCGCGGCGTTTTTGCGAGTAATGGCCACGAGGTGGATACTCGTTTGGGTGCGTTCAAGAGTGAATTCTACGGTATCTTCAGCAGCGATACCCGCAAGTACGGCGGCATCGTTGACCTCGAAGTCCATGGTCATGGCTTGCATGAAGCCGGGAATCTCGTCGTGCTTGATGCGCACTTTTTTGCCATTGATCGCCACGGCTTCTACGACACCGTGGCCGACGAAGAGCTGCTTCTCTGGTTGAGAGTGACAAGCCAGCGTTTGCACGAGAAGGAGGGCGCTCACCAGCCGGACGAGGCGATTATTCACGGCGCAGCACCTCAAGGTCTTGGAGAAGATGATTGAAGCCATCTTGATTCGTGACTTGATAATACCCGCGAATATGGCCTGCTGCGTCCACCAATACGAGGCGGTCGCTATGGATAATTGGTTCCGAAGGTGGAGCATCGGTCGCTTCTTCTGCCTTGACGAGGCCGAGGTGAAAACCGCCTCTGATGAGATCGCTCATCGTCTGGTAGGGGCCAGTCACAAACAGCCACCGCTGAGGGTCGGCTCGGTAGCGGGCGGCATACTCGCGCAGGCGTTCTGGTGTATCCCACTCGGGATCGACGCTGAACGAGACCAACCGAACAGGGCGGGTCGTGGCGAGTTGCAGCATCTGTTGGATCGTCGCCATACGGGCAGAGAGGAGTGGGCAGGACCCTTGGCAGCGGGTGAAGATAAAATCTGCCACCCAGACACCGCCCACAAGTTCGGCCCGCGAGAGCGTTACGCCACTGCGTTCCGTGAGTTGAAAGTCGGGTACGGCTCCATAGTCAGGTAGCGACGACGAGGATATGCCGCCGAGCTGTTTACTGAGCAAGAGTAGGCTGGCAGCGCCCATGACGAGAAACAGGACGAGTAAGAGCCACACCCAGGAAGTTGGTGATCGTTGGGTTTGGTGTGTCGATAGTGGTGCCGGTTGTTCTGGCATGGATGTCTTCTAAAAGTTTAGCGCACGGAGAGCAAGGAAGGGGGAAACAATGATGAAGGAGGAATGATGAATGATAAATTACGAACGAACGAGCCACGAGTAGGAGAAAGGGTAAAAGGGGAAAGCGAAAAGGGGAGGGGCGGCGTGCGAATCACCCCTCCTTTCTTGTTTACGACCCGGAAAACAGGTTGAACCGATAGGATAAGCCGGAAGTGACGTTCCAATCCGAGGTCAGTTGAATGCCATTGACCCGGCGATACACAGCGAACTGCATCAAGGCATAGGCAGCGAGTTGATCGGTCAGGTGATAACGCAGCCCGGGACTCAGAAAGATCGTCTCGCGACCGGAATCTTGCTCTTCGACACCTGGTGCGTGCCCGGCATCATCGCGGTCGCGATAATGAAAGTTCACCTGGGCGAGGAGATCAAGCTTGCGGATGAGTGGATAGGCGAGGCCAACACTCAGCACCATTTCCCCGCCGGGGCGATAGCCGAATTTGCCTTCGCCGATGGGGAACTGTCCCCGCACCGTGGCAAAGATCGGCAGGAGGCTGGCTTCGCGGCGCAGTGTCCAGGTCGAAAAATGCTGGACGTAAGACAGCCCGACAATGCCATCCCAGGAGCCATTACCAGGCTGAAGCGTGAGTTCGGCCTCCTTACCCTGGTCGTTATCGACAGTCGTGCGTCCGGTCGGAAGTTTGAGGCCGATCAACAAAGAGAACGCGGGATGCAACGGTGTCTCTGGCTGCACCAGCAGGTAGCGAGCGGTGACTTGCGCATCGCCCAGGTCCATGTAGCGCCAGCGTTCGGTGATAGGTTCGTGGTGTTCGGGATGGTCGAGAGCAAGCTCGTCACCGCGCTCTTCACCGTCATGACCGTCCTCTTCTTCGTTAGCTTGATGCTGATGGAGACGGTCCACAAAAGGCAGTAACAGCCCTAATGAAAGGCGAGGGGTCACGCCATAGTCGAGAAAGAATTTGACCGTCTGATTGCGAGTGAATTGTTCATCGTGATGACGAGGGATCTCGCCGACGCGGGCACTGTCGGTACCAATATACGGGTCGTTCACGTCGATGAATTCATACACGAGGTTGAGTTGGAGTTCGCCGCCACTAGGGTGGCGCTCGGTAGTTGTTGAAGTTTCGATGGGGCAAAATGCTTGGCCGCAGGATGCCAGCACCGGGTGCGCCGAACATGTGAGCCCAAGCGCCACCAAGCAAGCGAGACCGGCGATCCATAGTCGCTGGATCATATACGTAGTCCTCCATAGGCAGGGCACAAGCAAACGAACACCTCATGCCCCGCTGCTCAGAAACAAAATGGCCACTCCCCCTGGATTCCGGCGTGCGCCGGAATCCAGAACTGAGCGGACTGGCGACTATGCTTATCCGAGGAGGGTGAACGCGGGGGGACGCTGAGGCGGGAGAATATCTGCTTCAGGGGTAAATCCCAAAGGCGCAGGAAAGATTGATTCCCCTGGGACTCGGACGAAGGGCAGGGCAGGAGGCAGACCAAGAAATTTTGCCAGAGAAGGGATTTCTCCTCCGAGTCCGTCGTGGTGTAAACATCCATCTGGACACAACGAGATTTTGCCTGAACTTTGCGGCTGACCATGATCGCAATGCTGGCCGTTGGGAGACCACGGACATGACGCTCCAGGCTGCATAGGCTGCATGGGTTGCATTGCCGCTGTCGCGCCGCTGCGGAAGCATCGTGCGCAGCGCGGTTCTGGCGGGAGGGCCAAGCTCGCCCCAGCGAACAGGTAGGCCAAGAACGCGACGATAGCGCCCAAGCGTATCGCAATATTGGAGCGGCACAGCCCTTTCATATCGTTCTGTTCTCTAGCCGAGCGGTTTTCCCTCTGCAACCCCAGTGCCGTTGTTCGACGCGTACTAGAAAAAAATGGTCATACCGCCGCGCAGGTTCAATGGGCTGCCTGGAACGAAATGTATATCTTCGATACCGTCGCCGGAGCCGCCAGTTGGGCAGCGGGGATCTGTGCCTACTTCTCGCGCGACACAGGAAGTCGAGGCGAATTGGGTCTGACGCCAGTCGACATCGGCGAGATTCAAAATCTGCAGCGAGGCTTCGACATTCTTCCAACGATATTTGAGGAGCAGGTCGGCGAGCAGATAACCACGGGCATTGAGGCTGCGGTCTTCGTTCGCAGGGCGGTCGTCAAGATAGCGCAAACGCAGGGCACCGGAGAAGCCGTTAGCAAAAATTGCGGTCATACCGCCGTTGGCTAGGAACGTTGGTGCCAGCGGAATCGCTTGCCCGGTGACGCGGAAACGTGGATCGGAATAGGTTAGGTCCAGGTCGGCGAACAACCACGGCAACACTGGATAGCGTGCCTCGAAATCGACACCCCAACGTCGCGTCGGTCCGCTGGCTTCTGTCGTGCCTTCGTCGCCGACAAAAACCAATTCGCTAGCGAGATCAAGCAGCCAGAGCGCAGCCGCCAAGTCGAGCGTCTCCCACAATCGCGTGCGGAGACCGAGTTCGCCACCGGTGGAGCGGGCCAACGGTTTCCCGCCGGATTGCACGGCATCGCGGGCGTCGTTGGAATGATAACCCATGCCGAAATTGAGAAAGAACTCGGTCTCCCGCCAGACGCTGCTAGGCTTCTGGAACGGAGAAAGGATCAGGCTGGCTTTGGGGCTAGCGATACCGTCGGTTTTGGCACCGTGAATACGGAGTGCCGCTCCCGCGCTTGGAGGCAAGCGATTATTCACTCGGAAAAGAAACACGTCGCCCCGCGCCCCGACCTGTAAACGCAACCATTCACGGAGAAAAAATTCTTGACGGAAATAGCCGCTGAATGATCGCTCGCGAATCGCGACTTTGGTAGTGGTAGCGAATCGCTGTCGATGTTGTTGGCGGAAGAGGCCAACATCGGCTTCGTCGTGACGAGTTTCGATGCCGAGGAGGCTTTCCGTCGGGAGGTCACCGAGAGCCCACAATTTTGCGTAACGCGCTCGTCCGCCGTAAAGAATGCGGCTGTCATCCTGATTAATACCATCTCCACGAATAGGATCGTGCTGAAAAAAGGTGAAGTTTGAGAACAGTGTGAGTTTAGAACGACTGCCATAGAGTTGTAGCAACCAATCTTCTTGCGGGCTGGGAGTGTCGGTATAGATGAGATTGATGTTCTGTCGGTCGGAGCGACCTCCTTCGGTCGGGTCCGCAGCTCCGAAACGATGTAGCCGCCTCGCATGTACTTCGCGTAACGGTAATTGTCCAGAGGCATCCCAGTCGCCGTCGTGAGCAGACAGCCAGAGCGCGAGCTTCGCCGTCGCGGTGAGGGGCAGCGAGAATTTGCCGAAGAAATTATAGCGACGATAATTCTCGGGATGCTTGAACGGACCGTCGCTGAAGTACACTTCGCTGGCGAGGAAAGTCTGGACCGAGCCAATCTGCGGAGAGAGCACTCCCGTGTAGCGCATGGTATTGAAGAAGCCGCCTACTGCCTGAAGCGAATGTTCTGAAGCGCGTTCTTTGGTGATGAAATTGATCGCGCCGGAATTGGCGAGATCTCCCCACTCGACAAAATACGGACCTTTGGAAAATTCGACCCGCTCCACGGTTTCCGGGATGAGAAAGTTCAGGTCAGCGTAGCCCTGTCCGTGGGCGTGGCTGACCATGTTGACTGGAACGCCATCGACGAACAGCGCGATATCAGTGCCGTGGTCGTTGTCGAAGCCACGCAGGAAATACTGCATGGCCTTGCCGCCACCGGCGTGTTGCCCGGCGATCAGCCCCGGGAGATTATTGAGTATTTCTTGAGTCGTGGTGTGTGGGCGCAACTCAAAGTCGCGTGCGCGCATGGTTTCCGACGAGGCGGCTGTTGTAGGCCGGCGTTCGCTTACGGTCATTTCCGGCAAGCGCGTATCGGGTGTTTTCGCGGACACTTCTTGTTTGGAAGGCGGCGTTTGGTCCGGGGAAAGGGGGGCTGTCTGCTCCTGCCCCCAAGCTAAGCCGAGCCAGCCAGCGCAGAACAAGGCGACGGCCATTTTCGACATCAGTGGTTGAAGTGTATTTCTGCCCACGTGCGAGAGGTTCCTTGCTGGACTATTCTTACCAAACTCTGTTTTCTGTACGCAACTGCGCAGGGGAATGGATGGCGATCCATCGGGAAGGTGCCGAGGATCGCCGCTCAGGATGTCGGACACGGACGCTTTATGGTAGGAACACTCAGCAAAATCACTGAGAGAAAGAGAGAGACATATGGCTGGACATGAGCTGTTTGCCCTGGCTGGAAAACGTGGCTATGTGACTGGAGCCGGTTCCGGCTTGGGGCGGGCCATTGCCCTGGGGTTGGCTGAGGCCGGAGCTGCGGTGGTGGTGAGCGATATCAACTTGGCCACGGCGGAAGAAGTCGCCCGTACAATTCAAGCGAATGGAGGGCTCGCGCGTGCCGTGCGCACGGATATTGCGCGGAAAGATGAGGTGGAAGCTCTTGTGCGCACCACCGTCGAGCAGTTCGACGGGCTCGATTTCGCTTTCAACAATGCTGGCATGTTAAAGATCGTGAAGCCGGAAGAATTGAGTGAAGAAGACTGGCGCACGGAGTTGGATGTCGATCTCACCGGCGTGTTTCTGTGCTGCCAAGCTGCGGGGCGTCACATGATTGCGCACGGTGGCGGTAAGATCATCAACACCGCCTCGATTTCTGGACTCGTGGTCAATTCTGGGTTGACCTACTCCTCGGCGAAAGCTGGGGTGATTCAGCTCACGCGCGTGCTCGCCTACCGCTGGGCAAAGCATAAGGTCTACGTCAATTGTTTTAGTCCCGGGTACATCCGTACCAACATGACGGCTCCGCATCTGCAACGGCCCGAGGTCGAGCAAGAGATGCTACGCCAGACGCCGTTGCGCCGGTTAGGAGAAGCGCGAGATTTGGTTGGCCCTGCGTTGTTTCTCGCCTCGGCGGCGTCGGATTATGTGACCGGACAGAATCTGATTGTGGATGGTGGGGTGACGTTAGCATGACGCCCGAAAGGTAAGGGCGGCTCGCCGAGCCGCCCGTGTAGAGACGTGGAGCAGGACTTACTTCCGCACCATCTGGATCTTGTTCGGCCCCGCCCATCCTTCTTTGAGCGGCACCATGAAGTAGGGCAGCAGCGTCATCTTGCGAAATTTCCAGCGACCGTTTTCGCGCACGTACTCGTCGTCGAAGCGAGCGGCGACCAGGAAACTCTCGCCATTGAAGATCGGCTTGGCTTCGAGATAACTCACGCCGGAGCCACTGTCACCGTTCACCGTGATGATGTGGTTGTGGATGAATTGCTTCACGAAGGGCACGAGTTCAGATAACGCTTGGTTGTAGAAGGCTGCAACGTTGGCTTTGCCAACGGCTTTGCCGAGGTGGGCGAAATCGATCTCGCCGTTTTCGGAGAACAGCCCGGGAATCATCTCCGGCTTCTTTTCGTTGACCGCGAGGTGGTAGCTGAAGCGGAGTTCCTGAATTTCGTTGCGGTCCTGCAACTCACGCACGCGCCCTTCGAGCGCAGCGAGCCGAGTTTCGAGATCTGCCATAGTTATGCCTCCTTTAGCACTTCGATGAATTCAACGCCGTCGCGTGCGGCTTTCGACTTGGTTGGCTGGGGGAAATTGATGAGCACACCGGACGAGGCGTCGAGCACCCGCAAGTAGTTTCTGATCTGTGCCTGCTCCTTATGGCCCACGCTCTCCACGGCTTTGAGTTCGATGATGATCTTGAGCCGTCCGTCGCTGACGATGAGGTCGGGTTTGCCTTCCCCGATATAAAACCCTTCGTAAAAGACGGGCACGATGCGTTGCGCCTCATAGGGCACGCCGCGCAGGCGCAGCCCAACTTCAAACGCTTTCTGATAGACGACCTCGTCGAAGCCGCTGCCCAATTTGTCGTAGATGTCTTGCGTCAGCGCCTTCAGCAATTCGATGAGCATGCTCACCCTGCCTCCTCCGAAACTGTCAGGACACTACTCTGAAACCGACCGAACCGTCAAGCGGTGGAAAAAAGTGGTGAGAAGGCTAAAGACTTGAAGAGGCAAAAGCTCAAAGGAGTTTCTCCCATGCATGTCCTCGAACTCGACCATGTTGGCCTTGACGTCTCTGATCTTGACCGTGCCGAACGGTTCTATACCGAAGTCCTGGGCTTGGTAGTGGCGCAGCGTCTTGGTCGCCATCAAGTGGTGCTACGCTGCGGTGGGCTTATGCTGGCGCTGTTTGCGCGTGCTGATCTGCCGCCACGCATCACGGATCGCATCGAGAATCCGTTAGGGAAGGGGCACCATGCTTTCAAGGTCTCTTGGACAGACTTTCAGAGTGCGCGGCAGTCGTTTGCTGAGCACCGCACGCCCACCTACGGCCCCGTAGATTGGGGCGATCATGACTGTCTCTATTTCCTGGACCCGGACGGCAACTTGCTCGAGATCGTCGCCTACCGTTAATCAGTTACTCAGTCGTTCAGTCGAGGAGTCTATCAGTCGGACAGTCGTGGAGTCGCTCAGTCTGTTCTGTGAGGATGAACAAGTCTGCCCTTGTCCCGGCACAGATTGCTCGATACCTTCTGACGATCTTGCTGACACATCGCCACACAAAGAGGTTTATCTATGCAAGCAAAGCTCACTGAGCGTCAACAACGCTTTGTCGCCATGGCGGCTGCTCATGCCGATGATTTCCACACTCGCGTGGCCCAGCACGACCTGGACAGCAGTTTCCCGCATGAGAACGTCGCTGCCATGAAAGCCTCTGGGTATAGCGCACTCGTCGTTCCAGAAGCGCTTGGCGGTGGCGGTGTCACGCCTCTCGATCTCGCACTGGCGCAGGAGCGCTTAGCTTATGGCGACTTGCCCATGGCGATTGCCGTGAATATGCACCATATTGCCGTGGCCCTGATTGCGGATTTCTGGTGGCTCAACCAGAAAGGCCAGGGGCCAAAACTGGCTGCGGTCGAGCCGATGCTGAAGGCCGTGGCCAACAACAAGATTATCTTTGGTGGACCAGTCAGCGACCCCAAGATGAATAGCTCGATTGGCTTTGGCGGGATTAACGATACCACTCGCCACGCCCAGAAAGTGGCCGGTGGCTATGTCCTCAACGGCCGCAGCGGATTCGGCACTATGTCGGCGTGTGCAGATTATCTGTTGACCACTGCTCGCTATAACGATGCCGAGAAAGGGCCACAGTGTCTGCTGTTTTTCCTTCCGTCCAACACAAAGGGAGTGCAGCTCCAAAATAACTGGGACACCATGAGCATCCGCTCGTCGTGCAGCAATGACGTGGTATGGGATAACGTCTTTATCCCGCACAATGCGGTGATTGCTCGCCCCGTTCAAACCTGGGATGCGCTGGCCAATATTACCGCCTCGTGGTGGGTGGCCTCGGGGCCGGCGTGTTACATCGGCCTTGCCCAAGCCGCGCGTGATTATGCGATGAACTGGGTCTCGGGTCGCAGCCAAGAACCTTTCGAGCAACCCATGACCTACTATCCTGGTAACCAACTGCTAGCCGCAGAAATGGAAATCGGCTTACGCTCCGCGCGGGCGTTGCTCCATCAGACTATCGCCTCGCACGATGACATCGCGACGCGGAGTCAGGACGATTTAGTGAGTCTGATCTCCTGTTTTCAGTTTGTTATGGAAAGCTGTGTGCAGGTGGTTGATAAAGCCATGCGCATGGTCGGCGGCGCAGCCTTGTTCAAAAAGAACCCGCTGGAACAGATGTATCGCGACGTGCGGGCCGCGATTATCCATCAACCCTTTGCTGGAACCGAAGGCAAAGCGCTTCTCGGTCGCCGGGTATTTGGCTTGCCGGTGTACGACACCGTGCGGTTTGTGTAAGGGGCAAGGGAAGAGATGAGGAGGCAATAAGCGGGCGAGGCTTCCTCGGTGACACTGAAGCAGATGTAACTGCCACGTCCTAAAAAGCGTCTTCAACTCTCTTTCGAGATGGAGCATACTCACCCATAAACCGCCGGAGAGCATGACCATGCCGCAGATCATGATTGAAGTGCCAGAACAACTGACTGAACGTATTGGCGAAGTGAAAGCACATTTGTCAGAAGAAGTGACACGCTGGTGTTCACAATCGTCGGCAATCCCAGCCGAAGTCTACCGTCATGTTCTGGAATTTCTCGCTCAAAGCCCCTCTCCACAAGAAATCGTCGATTTCAAGCTTGCACCAGCAACGCAAGAACGTATTCGAGAACTCTTGGGAAAAAACCGCGAAAGAGAATTGACCGCAGAAGAGTCAGCAGAATTAGATAATTATGAACGACTGAACCGATTCGTGCGGAAGTTTAAGCTGCAAGCCATGAAAGACTTACGGGCCACTTCGTAATGTCAACGTCTGACACTCGCCCTTTTCGCGCTCAGGTGCGCGAGCGTGCCCAGGGACTCTGCGAATACTGTCGGCTACCTGAAGAAGCGGATGCTA
This sequence comes from Pseudomonadota bacterium, assembly GCA_005804965.1. GTDB lineage: Bacteria > Desulfobacterota > Binatia > Bin18 > Bin18 > SYOC01. The sequence continues at coordinate 426 of SYOC01000324.1, read as the reverse complement.
TTACCTTTGAAGTCGATCATATCATTGCCGAGCAACATGGTGGTCCGACTGAGCTTGAAAACCTTGCTTACACGTGTTTTGAGTGCAATCGCTACAAGGGTCCGAATCTGGCCTCCGTTGATCCACAGACGAGTGAGATCACCCTCCTCTTCCATCCGCGCAAACAAGCATGGGATGAGCACTTTGCACTTAACCCTGATGGCATGTTTAGTGGGCGTACCTCGACAGGGCGAGCAACTATCCGTTTGCTCAAGCTGAACGACCTGGAACGCATGCAAGGGCGTGCCGATTAAACCTCACTGTCATGCTCACACCCGCGCCGAGGCTTGATGAATCTGGTGCTGGCCGCGCGTGCCGATCACGATACGCACCGGCATGCCAATCGTGATGTTGGTTGCGTCAGCATCGACAATGTTGGTCGTGAGT
>SYOC01000323.1 GCA_005804965.1 Pseudomonadota bacterium | reverse complement strand
GGCCCGTGTCGCCTTCTGGAGCGGGATGACGTCCTCGGCCGGTCGCTGGGTGCTCACGGGCCGTAGCGTCTCAGGTGCCGGTCACCGGTCGGTGGCGGGCCGCCAGACCCCGGACGACGAGGTCGTAGGACACGTCGACCGCCTCGAGCAGCTCGTCGTCGGGGACCGCGTCGAGAGCCAGGCTGTTCCAGCCGTGGCGCCCGATGTAGGGCATCACCGAGGCGCCGGCCGGGTGGCGCTCCAGCCACGCGTCCGCGACCTCGCGGCTCGTCCCGGCCTTGACCCCGACGCTGTGGGCGGCGAGGAAGGCGAAGATCTTGCCGCGCTCGCCCGGAATGACGGGGTAGGCGACTAGCGACTCACCTGCACCGGCGGGGTAGTTTCGCTCAGTCTCGCCAGGATCTCTTCATCGGTCATTTTGAGCACGGCGCGATTCTGGGGCGGAAAGTTCATCATCAGTTTGCTCTTTTCCGGGTCAACTTGCGGCACTTGTCCTTCCTGAGAGGCAAAGACTGGGGGATTTTTGTAGCGTTTGAGATCTTCCTCGTTGATTCCAGCAAGCTTCACAACTTCAGGGTCGATCCATGCCTCGGCGTCTATTGCCTTCCCTTCGGAAGTGGAGAATTCCAGCATCATGCCTTCAGGGCCAGCGAAGTAGATGGATTTGCAGAATCCGTGGTCGATGGGACCCATCACCCAGTAACCATGTGAACGCACGCGATCACGCATGGTCAATAAGTCAGCTTCAGTATCGACATTCATGGCGAGGTGCTGCATGACACCGCCCGCGACCGGAGACGCCGTCCAGCCATTAGGATGAGAGACACCTGGCACAGATTGGATTTCGCCGATTTCTGGCGAGGCGACGAGGGCAATCGAGGAATTGTCGCTGAGCTTCAGAAAGCCGTGAAAGGTGTTTGTGACGCCGTGCATCCAATATAACGCTTCGAGTTCCATGCCACAGACTTGGGTGAAAAACTCGATCTGCGTCTTGATGTCTTTCGTGCAGATGGCGAGATGATGGATTCCATTTGGTAAGCCCATAGAGTGCCCTCCTTCGGGGATGTGATGTTCGCGGTTTACAAGAATTTTGGCAGCACCTTTTCGGTGAATGCCATAAAGGTTTTATGTCCGAGCGGTGCACCGATCATGTATTGCAAGTCGATTTCTTCGCGCAAGCGGGCGAGTTCGTCGATCACCCGTTCGACTGAGCCGTGAATGACCACGGAATCGACATAGCGCTGCACTGGGTCGCCAACGACGCCGAACATGCGAGGATCGACATAGGTCTTGAGCAGCCACTGTGCGCCTTGCCGTGCGCCTTCCGCCGCCGCTGCGTCGGTCTCATCAATGGCGAGCAAGCGGGCCATTGGCACGTCGCGTCCGGTAAAATCGTGGCCATAGGTTGCCAGTTTGTGGCGATAGAAGCGCTTCTTTTCGCCCAGCTCCACATGCGTAGAGTGTGGGTCCATGAGAATGGAGTGTCCTGACGATGCCGCCCAGTCGATAGCATCCGGCGAACCTGCCGCAACCCACATCGGTGGATGCGGCTGTTGCAGCGGCTTGGGCAAAACCTCCACGTTGTTGAAAGAAAAGTATTTGCCTTGATACGTCAGGCGCTCGTTAGTCCACGCCTGTTTGACGATCTCCACGACCTCACGAAAGCGGTCGTAGCTTTCGCTCATCGGCACGTTGAAATTCTCGAACTCTTTGGCATCGAAGCCACGCCCCGCGCCCCAATTCACCCGCCCGTCCGACAAAATATCGAGCAAAGCGATTTCTTCGGCCAGCCGCAGCGGATGATAAAACGCCGCGAGTGTGACTCCTGCCCCGATTCGCAGTCGCTTGGTGCGGGCTGCGGCATGTGCGCCCATTACCGGAATCGAAGGGCAGACGCTGTAATCACTGAAATGATGCTCGGTGAGCCACACGGCGTCGTAGCCGGTTTGGTCCATGATCGCGATTCGCTCCAGCGCCCGTTGGTAGACAGTAGGGAGCGCGACTCGTCGCTCTGGCCAACTAAAAAACTGCAAGATGCCGAATTTCATGGGTCTATGTTTACCTGTCCGCGTGCGGGTTGGCTAGGGAGATTGGCAATGGACCAGAAGAAATAAGTCTGCTAGAGGCGACGGTGAGACAAAGAGACAAAGAGTTGAGACAGAGATAGGGGCGGAGGGGAATACCATGAAGAAATCCACCAGCAGTCGCGACGAGATTATGCGTGCGTGGGTGCATGCTCCCGAGCGCTGGCAGCAACTGTGGGACACCTGTGAAAACGGTGGCGGACGCTACACGCGCGGCGTGTTCGTGCTGAACGGCAAGCCTGCGCCTCCACCGCCTCCGCCTGTGCGCAAGACGCAAGGCCAGATTATTGCCGAGTTGCTGAAAAGCGAGCCTATGGGGTATTTGTCGTAGCAGGGAAGAAGGAAGAGGTTCATGACGAGTTATGGATTGACGGATGACGTGCGTGCGGTGCGCAAGCGTGTGAAGACTTTTATCAATAGCGAAGTGATTCCTGCCGAACCGCTGCTCATGCGGGAAAACGAAGAAGCCGAGCACTCTCTAGAAGAACTCAAGCAGTCGGCTAAACGTCAAGGTTTGTGGGCGCTCGGTCATCCCGAGGAGATTGGCGGTGGCGGTCTTCCGTTCATGACGTTCGTCTATCTCAATGAAATCATCGGTCGCTCGTATTGGGGGCAAAATGCGGTGGGATCGCTGACCATGCAGGACTCGCTCATGCTCCATCGCTACGGCACGGCAGAACAGAAAGAGCGTTGGCTCAAACCGCTGGTGGCCGGCGAGATTTTACCGTCCGTAGGTTTGACCGAGCCTGAAGTGGCGGGTTCCGATCCTACGCTCATGCAATCCACAGCCACGCTCGACGGCGACGTGTGGGTGATTAACGCGCATAAATGGTTTACCACCGGTGCCAACAAAGCCGCGTTTACCACCATCTTCTGTCAGACTGAACCCGAGGCACAGCGTCATGCCAAGTTCTCGGCGATTATTGTGCCCACGGATACGCCAGGCTATGAAATCGTGCGCGTGATTCCCACGATGGGGCATACTGGTGGCAATCACTGCGAGCTGCGCTTGCGCGAGGTGCGGGTGCCGCGAGGATTCTTACTCGGCAAACGTGGGGAAGGTTTTGTCATCGCGCAAAAGCGCCTAGGTCCCGGGCGCATCTTCCATTGCATGCGTTGGCTTGGGCAAGCGCAACGTGCATTCGAATTGATGTGTGAACGCGCGAAGACGCGCTTTGCGCACGGCTCTTTGCTCGCGGAGAAGGGCGAGATTCAAGCGTATATTGCTGAGTCCGCTGCCGAGATTCAGGCCGCACGTCTCATGACGTTGGATGCTGCACGCGCCATGGACGAGGGCGACGAAGCTCGTGTTGAGATCGCGCTGATCAAGTTTTGGGGAGCACGCATGCTGCACAACGTTGTGGATCGCGCCATTCAAGTGCATGGCGGCTTAGGGCTGACCTCGGACACGCCACTGGAATTCATGTACCGCGAAGCCCGCTACGCACGCATCTACGACGGACCGGATGAAGTCCACCGCATGACCGTCGCGCGGCGTTTGCTGAAAGACCCGGTCGGCGGCACGCCGTGGGCTTAGTGCTAAGAACGATACCCATCACACAAACAGATCATCCACCGGCATCGTCCAGCCAGGAACGGCAGGTTCAGCTTCTGCAATTTCGCCGCGTCGGTAGATTGTGGGAGGGCTTGGATCGTTTGCTCGATAGACCCGGACAACATCGTCGCTCAGAAGATCCACATCCCACACGACCAGAGTCCCAGCAGCAAAATAATCCGCCCGCTTTCGTGCCATGGCTCGTTCGGCCTTGGCTCCGTAATCTCCGTGACTTCGGACCTCTGCGGCAAACACCGGCGCTCTCTCGAAAAACTTCATCCCGGGGTCTGGTCCAATATAGTACGCGGCATCAGGGCTAAAAGACTTCCGATGCGGCAAGTTTGCGAGAAAAGCTTTGTTGTCGCCAACGGCATGCCCCGTCCTGACCCGTCGCACATAGGCGCGTAAAGAAACAAAAATCTCATCTCCAGCAGAGCCAGGCATCTTTCCGGTTGGTGCCATATGCAGAATCTTTCCATCCACGAGTTCTGCTTTTCCCCGCACCCGGTACAAATCCTCTATCGTGGCTTCCGGACGTGCGTGCCTGGGCGAGCTTTCCGTTTGTGGATTACGCGGTCGAGTATGGAGAGTCGTTGTTCTAATCGCCATAATATCGCGCCTCGATTTCATTGCCCTCTGGATCGTGAAAATACATTGAGGTGCCACCACCATGCGCACCCCAGCGTGGGTGCGGCCCGTCAACGACAATCTGCCGGGCAGCTAGCCGCGCACGCAAGCTCTCCCACTCGGCTTTGCCGAGCGTCAAGCAAAAGTGATTCAGATTGGGCCGACCAGTAGTGCGCAACCGATTCCCTACCCACATGCTACGCGGCGCGAGATCAATCACGGTGTCGGCGTTCACGCGCACTGAAGGGAACGGCACTTTGCCGGCGCGGAACTCTTCGAGTCGTTCTGGTGCGAGTTCAACGACCGTGGCGTAGAATGCCACTAACGTTTCGACATCTTCAGCATTGAGGACGATGTGATCGAGTACGGCTTGCATGGTGCGCCTCCGTTGAGCGAGTGCGCAGTAGCTTACCGCGTCCTGCCGATAACGCCTAGCCTCGTCTTGACCCTGGCGAGACCTCTTGTGTAGAGTACCTCGCATTCCACAAGTAATCTTCAGGAGGAAAGACCCATGAGAATCGTTCCTATCCCTGTCCTCGCGGACAACTATGCCTACCTCCTCATTGATGAAGCCACGAAAGAAGCTGGCGTGGTTGATCCATCCGAAGCTGGCCCGGTGGCGGACGCGGTGCGCAAAGAAGGCGTGCGGCTCTCCGCCATTATCAATACTCATCATCATTGGGACCACGTTGGCGGTAACGAGGAATTGGCCAAAGAATTTCCTGGGGTGAAAGTCTACGGCCACACCCGCGACAAGGATCGTACCCCGGCCATCACCAACCTCATCAACGAGGGCGATACTCTCAACATTGGCGCACATCGCGGACAGTTTCTCTTC
>SYOC01000322.1 GCA_005804965.1 Pseudomonadota bacterium | reverse complement strand
TGATCTTGTAGGCTCGACCGCGCTTTCTGACCAACTCGATCCCGAAGAGTTACGTACCATTGTTCAGGAGTATCAAACCACCTGCGCCACAGTGATCGAACGCTATGAGGGCTACATTGCCCAGTACTTGGGAGATGGATTGCTCGTATACTTTGGCTATCCCACCGCTCATGAAGATGACGCGCAACGAGCAGTGAAGAGCGGGTTGGAGATTATCGAAGCGCTTCAGAGCCGTGCGCGTCAGCAAGCGGCCTGTAGTCCGCTCCCTCACGGTCGCGGCTCGGATTCCCTGCAAGTGCGCATCGGTATTCACACCGGGCTTGTCGTGGTGGGCGAAATCGGCGGCGGCACGCGCCGTGAACAACTCGCGCTTGGGGATACGCCCAACATTGCTGCCCGCCTGCAAGGGCTGGCCACTCCAGACACCGTGGTCATCAGCGAAACGACCCATCGACTTGTACAAGAACAATTCGAGCATGCAGCATTAGGTGCTCAGGTCTTGAAAGGGATCGCTGCGCCCATGCAGGTCTACTGCGTTCAAGGTGAAAGAGAACACCGAGAACGGTTTGATAAACCCTCTTCAAGCCGCGTGCTGCCCATCATCGGTCGTGAACACGAACTCGGGATGTTATTGAACCGTTGGAAACAGGCCACGGAGGGCAATGGTCAGGTCGTGCTCCTCAGCGGCGAGGCTGGCATCGGCAAGTCCCGCTTGATGCAAGTCGTCAGAGAACACGTGTTCAACGACGGTGCTCTGCGCATCGAGTTCCGCTGCTCGCCGTACCACCAGAACAGCGCTTGGTATCCGATTATTGAGCACTTGCATCGTCTGCTCCATTTCCAGCGAGAAGACACGCCACACGCCAAATTAGAAAAACTTCGGCAGATGCTGAGCTGCTATCGTTTTCCCCAAGGAGACACCATTCCGCTCCTCGCGGCACTGCTTTCCCTCCCCCATCCCGAAGGATTCCCACCTTTGCAATTAACCGCGCAACGCCAAAAGCAAAAAACTCAGGAAGTGTTGCTCAGTTGGCTCTTCGAGGAAACTGATCGTGCCCCGGTGTATTGCGTGTGGGAAGATCTGCACCGGGCAGACCCCTCGACGTTGGATCTGCTCCAGCGCCTCATCGACCAAATCTCCACGACGCGCATGTTTTTGCTGCTCACCTTTCGCCCAGAGTTTGTTCCGCCGTGGAGCCACCGCTCCTACTTGTCGCAAATCACGCTCAATCGTTTGGGCCGTGTCCAAGTGCCGACAATGGTGGAACGGATAACGAAAGGAAAAACACTGCCGTCCGAAGTGCTGCAACAAATCGTGGACAAAACTGATGGCGTGCCACTCTTTGTCGAGGAACTCACCAAAATGGTGTTGGAGTCTGGCTTGCTGCAAGAAGGCCAAGATGCCTACACGCTGACAGGCCCGCTTCCCCCGTTAGCGATTCCAACGACGCTCCACGATTCGCTCATGGCGCGTTTGGATCGCCTCGCCACGGTGCGCGAGATTGCCCAGGTCGCCGCCGCGCTGGGCCGCGAGTTTTCACACGAACTGCTCCAGGCCGTTTTGAATATAGAGGAGGAGAGATTAGCCTATAGCCTCCAGCAGCTCGTCGAAGCTGAATTACTCTATCGACAAGGCCAGCCGCCGCACGCCACCTATCTGTTCAAACATGCCTTGATCCGCGACGCTGCGTATCAGTCACTCCTCAAAAGCCAACGCCAGCAGATTCACGCGCAAATTGCCGAGGTAGTGGAAGAGCGCTTCGCCGAGATTGTCGCTACCCAACCCGAGGTCGTTGCCCATCACTACACGGAAGCCGGACTGGTGCCGCAAGCAGTGCTGGCGTGGCAACACGCCGGACAGCAAGCCCTGGAACGTTCAGCCGAACACGAAGCCATCGCGCATTTCACGACAGGGCTGACCTTGCTCAAGACTTTGCCGGACACCATCGAACGCGCCACACAAGAACTCACGCTGCTTGTGAGCCTGGGGCCAGCCTTGATGGTCACCAAAGGCTACGCGGCAGCGGAGGTCGCAAACGTCTACACGCAGGCGCATGCCCTATCGCAGCGAGTAGGCGACACCCCGGCGCTCTTTCCTGCGCTCCTGGGTTTAGCCACTTCCGCCTTGATCCGTGGCGAGTTCCATACCGCGCATGAGCTTGGCGAGCAACTGTTGCATCTTGCTCAACGGGAACACGACTCAGCGTTATTGGTGGAAGCGCATTACATCCTGGGCACGACGCTGTTCCACCTCGGCGAACTGGATGCGGCAAGACAACATCTGGAGCAAGGCATTGCCCTCTACGACATACAACAGCATCGCTTCCTGGCCTTCCGTTACGGCCAGGACCCAGGTGTTTTTTGTCTCTGTTACCTCACGCGCATCCTGTGGTTTTTGGGCTATCCTGATCAAGCGTTGCAGTACAGTCACAAAGCTGTAGCGCTGGCAAACGAACTCAAGCACCCGTTTAGCTCGACTCTCGCCGCCACCTTTGCTGCCGTCATTGCGCAACTCCGCCGTGAAGAAGACAGCACCTTGACCGAAGCCGCCGCAGCCATTGCCTTGAGCACAGAACACAGTTTTGCTTTTTACTTGGCCATGAGCACGATGCTGTACGGTTGGGCACTCACGCTCCAAGGCTACTCAGACGAAGGCATTCAGCAGCTTCAACACGGCTTAACCGCGTGGCAAGCCACTGGTGCTGAACTCTTTCGCCCTCATGTCTTGGCGCTCTTAGCCGAAGCCTATGGCGCGACAGCGCGGAGCGACGAAGGTTTGCGCGTGGTGGCCGATGCCCTCAGCACAGCGAACAAGGGTGGGACACGTTTTTATGAAGCTGAACTCCATCGCCGCCAAGGCGAACTACTTTTGAATGCTGAACGTGGAACGCTGAATGATGAATTAAAAACGTCTTCAGTTCATCGTTCATCATTCAGAATGCATCGTTCTGAGGAAGCGGAAGCGTGCTTTCTCAAAGCCATTGAAATCGCGCAGAAGCAGCACGCCAAGTCCTGGGAGTTGCGTGCCGTCATGAGCCTCGTGCGGCTCCGCCGACGGCACGCTGACGAGCACGCCGCACGCTCCACGCCATCCGCCGCAGGTACCGCTCTCGCAGAAGCGCACAGCATGTTGTCTGAGACCTACCACTGGTTCACCGAAGGGCTGGAAACCAAAGATTTGCAAGAAGCACGGGCACTGCTTGCAGAGCTGAATGCGTAGGGCGATTCATGCATCGCCCCTACTTTCTTGACAAGACTCAACTAATAAGCCATTTGAGAGACCTAATCGAAAGGAGGCTCCCTATGATTCACCCCGAACGGATCGCCCACATCGTGCTCAAAGTGCGCAACCTTGAGCAGTCGCGCAAGTTCTACACCGAGATTCTCGGCATGCAGGTCATGAAACACGTGCCGGAAATTCGCGCCGTCTTCCTCTCCTTCAACGGCCGTGACCACCACGAAATCGCCATCTTCGAGATTGGTGACAACGCCGAAGCGCCCAAGATGAGTAACACCGGTATGCTCCATTTCGCTATGCGCCTGCGTACGGAAGAAGATCTGCTCGCTGCCTACGAGGAGTTCAAAGCCAAAGGCGTGCCGGTCTCCTTCACCGTCAATCACGGCGTCAGCAAAAGCATCTATTTCCGCGACCCCGACGATAACGAGCTCGAAGTCTACACCGATAACGACATTGCTGAACTGGATGCCATCAGGCCGAATGCCTATCTCGGCATGGAAAAGCTCGACTTCGCCAAGGATGATCGCGGCCTTGCAGACGTGATTGCGAGTATGCGTCACTAGCCGGGCAAGCACCGGGGAGCCGGAGTATTGAAGTTTAAGAGTGCTCCGGTGCTCCCCCTCTCCGTTTCTCCAATTCATTCAACAGCAAGCAAGTCGATAGAAAAGAGGATCTTTCATGGGCATTCGCACCGGGGACGAGTATCGCGAGAGTTTACGAGACGGACGTACCATCTACGTCAATGGTGAGCGCATCAAGGATGTCACGACTCATCCCCCGTTTCAGGGGGTGATCGACACCATCGCTTGGCTCTATGACTTGCAGCACGACCCTGCGCACCAAGCTCTGCTGACATACCCTTCTCCTGCTGACGGCAAGCCGGTCAACCTGTCGTTCCTCATGACCGAGACGGCGGAAGATGTCGAACGCCGCGTCAAGTGTGAAGAGTTTCGCGCCGAAGCGACCTTCGGGCTCATGGGGCGGATGCCGGACTTCATGAACGCCTTGGTCGCTGATGCCGCTGTGGTCAAAGACTCGTTTGGGAAACAGAACCCGCAGTTTGGCGAGAACATTCTGCGCTACTACGAACTGTGCCGTGACCAGGACCTGTGTCTGACCCACACGCTCGTCGATCCGCAAATGGATCGCTCGAAGGGTCCCGCCGAACAAACCGACCCCGAAGCCGCCCTGCATTTCGTGCGAGAAACGGATCGTGGCATTCTCGTGCGCGGGGCACGCATGCTTTCGACCTTAGCCCCGTTCTCGAATGACATCTGGGTAGGGCCGTTTTATCCGCGCAAGCCCGGCGAAGAACTCTATACGCTATGCTTTTCCATTCCCATGGATACGCCAGGGCTCAAGTTCATTTGCCGCGAGCCTTACAACAACGCGGGTCGAAGTCGTTTCGACCGTCCGCTCTCTTCTCGATTCGATGAAGAAGACGCTCTCGCCGTGTTCGACGATGTCGTAGTGCCGTGGGAGCGCGTTTTTATCAACGGCGATATCGAAGCCTCCAACTACATTCTCGGGAAGTCGCCTGGCTACGCGCTCTTGCAAGCCACCATTCGCGGCACGGTCAAGCTGCGCTTCATGGCTGGGCTGGCTTGTTATGCAGCAGAAGCGGTGGGGCGCACGGCTGCGCTGCATGTCCAAGCCCAACTTGGCGATCTGATTGCCCAGGTCGAAGTCGCCAACGGGCTGCTGCACGCCGCTGCGCGTGATGTTGTGCGCAATCGTCGCGAAGGTGGCTCGTTACGCGCACTGGCAGCCGCTTTGTGGGTGTTCATCCCGCAGACACAAATGAAAGCGGCGGAAGTCATCCGACAAGTGAGCGGCAGTGGCATGATTATGACGCCGACCGAGCAGGATTTTCGCAACCCTGAAATTGCTCCGTATTTGGAGCACTACCTGCAGGGACGGAATCTGCCAGCGCAGCAGCGCACTCAGCTCTTTAAGCTCGTGTGGGACATGCTGGGAGAGCAATTCGGCAGTCGCCAGCTCCAGTACGAGTGGTTTTACGCTGGCGACCCGATGTTCACGCGCTCACGCTTCTATCGTTCTCCCGCCGTTGAACAGTACAAAGCGATGGTGGATCGTGTTCTCACCGGGGAGAATACACCGCCGGCCCGGCGGTCATCATAGATTAGGTTGTGCCAGGAGAAGCTATGCATTACAGATGCACGGTTCTCGCAGTAGTCATTGTCTGGCTCCTATACATTCCTACGAGAGGATATGGACAGGACAGCAAGACAAGCATCGCAACAGTGAATAGCACCCAGTTGTCCTACGAAGTGAAAGGCCAAGGGCATCCGCTCGTGTTCATTCATGGGGGCGTCATCAGTAGCAGTGAATGGAATGAACAGTTCGCACCCTTTGCGGAGCGCTATCAAACGATCCGGTACGATGTCCGTGGCTTTGGGAAGTCGGCACCGCGTACGGTGCCTTATTCCAACGTTGAGGACTTGTACCAGTTGCTGCGCTTCCTCAAGGTCGGGAAGACCTATCTGGTGGGTGGCTCAATGGGCGGAGCAATAGCAGTGGACTTTGCGCTGGAGCATCCAGAGATGGTGGACGCCCTCGTACTTGTGGGACCAGCACTCGGAGGCTGGCCATACTCGCTAGCGTTCGCCCAACGAGGGTACCAAATTATATTGGCCACAGTGGCAGAAGGACCCGCGAAAGGAGCGGACCTCTGGCTTGACTCCTACCTCATTCCAGCCCCGCAGAACCCGGAGGCGCGGCAGCAGTTCCGCCAGCTGTTTATCGCCGATTTTCATGGTTTCTTAGCGCCCTGGTATTTGGCGCGTCCGCTGAATCCACCTACCCTTCAACGCCTCTCTGAGCTACACGTACCGACCCTCATCATTACGGGCGAGCTGGAGGACCCGGAAAATCTCGCGGTTGCCGATACGCTGGCAACGAAGGTCGGCGGTGCACGAAAAATCACGGTATCCCAAGCGGGCCATATAGTGGCCATGGAGAAGCCAGCAGAATTCAACCGGATCGTCCTCGATTTTCTGAGCAAACAGTAAAGAGTTCTAGGCTTTTGATGCTAAGGAATGCCAATCATCAAAAAAAGAGGCAAGTATGTTGACTGCATACATCGATGCCGCACTACGGAAAGCCCACTATACGCCATTGCCAGATGGCGAGGGATATTTTGGCACTATTGAAGCTCTACAAGGTGTGTGGGCGCAGGCGGATACCCTCGAAACATGTCGTGAAGAATTGCGCGAGGTCTTAGAGGAGTGGATTGTCTTGGGGCTCAAAATGGGCCATCCGCTCCCCCCTAGCGATAGCCTTGCCCCGACCTCAGCGCATTGACAGCCTTCCCCGCCGTGCATAAGGTTCCGGCGGGGAGGAAATCATGACCGAGACCAGTGCGCTCGCGCCGACGGAAGTTGCTAGAGCATCAGCTAGTGCGGATAAATTCGCTCTCCTCTTCGACCTCAGCCGCGCCTTCAGCTCGTTGATCGACCTCGACGAACTGCTCCCCTACATCGCCGATCAAACCCGCCACGTTTTGCAGGCAGAAAGTTGTGTCATTTTTCTGCTCGACCTGGAACGGCAAGAACTGTACTTCCCCATCGTCAGCGACGAAATCTCCTCGGTCGGCAATCGCCTCAAAGAAATTCGCTTCCCAGCAGATCGCGGTATCGTTGGTTGGGTGGTGCAGCAGGGGCAGCCGACGCTTGTGACGGATGTGTCTACGGATCGCAGGTTTTACGGGGGCATCGACCAACAAAGCGGCGCACATACTCGCGATGTGCTCTACGCGCCGTTGCGTACGCGCAATGGTGTCATCGGTGCCATCGGCATGCGTAACAAGCTGCACGGGCGATTCACACAAGAAGATTTACAATTTCTCGATGCGCTCGCCGGCTCCATTGCCATTGCCATCGAAAATGCCCATTTCTATCGGCAAGCACGGGAGGCGGAAGCCCGACTCAAAGCCACCGTCGCCACGCTGCATCGCGAAATCGTCGATAAACACCGCTTCACGGAAATCCTTGGTGCGCCCAGCGGCAGCATGGGCAAAGTCTTTACCTTGATGGAGACGGCGATTCCACTCGACCTCGCCGTCCTCCTCGAAGGAGAGACCGGCACCGGCAAAGAACTCATTGCCCGCGCGATTCATTACAACGGTGCGCGCCGGGAACGCCAATTCGTTGCCGTCAACTGCGGCGCTTTCCCGCAAGAACTCTTGGAAAGCGAGCTGTTCGGTCACAAGAAAGGGGCTTTTACAAGCGCATTCGCCGACAAGCCGGGGCTCTTCGAGATTGCCGATGGCGGCACCATCTTTCTCG
>SYOC01000321.1 GCA_005804965.1 Pseudomonadota bacterium | reverse complement strand
CGTCACCTACCTCGACGAATCTGGCAAGCCGTTGGCAGTATGGACGGGACGGAAACTCCGGCAATATCCGCGCGGGTTCGGAACAGCCACCCTCGCAGAAAGCGTTCATGAACCGTGGATCGCGGACACGGCAGTGTCGATCCTGCAAGCGATGGGACATCGCGGCTATGGCGTGGTGGAATTTAAGAAAGACCGGCGCGACGGACAATTTAAGATCACCGAACCGACCGGCGGACGCACTTGGTTTCCGCACAGTATCGTCACCCGTTCCGGTATTAACCTCCCGGCGATCTGGTATAAAGACGTGCTCGGACAACCCGTACAACCCCAGACGGCGTTCACCGAAGGCATTAAGTGGATTCACGAGGAACGCGACCTGAAGACCGTAACCCTCTATTTTCTGCCGGAAAAGAAACTCACGCGCTGGACATGGCTGCAATCCTATCGCGGCAAGCGTGTGTACGCCTACGCCGCATGGGACGACCCCAAGCCGATCCTCTCTTCGCTCGCACGTATTGCCGAAGCCGGCTACAAACGGGTTAAGCGGCGTTTCGTGGCCAAAGATCCAGAACGTGCACGGAATCAGGGCAGAAAGCCCAAAGCCATCGAGGACCTTCTGCACGCCGCCGACCCTACAGTCGGCTATGGCTTGCGACGCATCAGTGTCGATTAGGCTCTCCTATGACACCCCACGCAGCAAACAATACTCGCGGGCAGGGTGAAGGCGCACGGCTGAAAGAAAGCCCGGCTCCGGAACTCATGCAGGCGGCATTCCGACTCGAGTTGGCCGATGCTCCGATCCTGTGGCGAGGGTTGAGCCTTGCCGATCTCGCGCACATCGTCATGCTCAGAGAAATGGAAATCGCCCCACGAGCAGCAAGTGCACGACTGTTGCACCTGCTCTTAGAGCTGCACGATTTGCCACTCAGTGATTTTCCCCTCGACCTAGCGCTCGAAGATGTGTACAGCAATCGCGAAGCGTGGTTGCGCAAACGTGATGAAGACGCGGCTGGGTGGATGGGAGCTGGGCGACCACGGCGCGAGCCGGCCACCATCGCCTATCGCATCGCAGTGCGCGAACGTCTGTTATCTCTGACCGAGGCAGTGATCGCGTTGGGGCAAGCCCTTGTGGAGCAGGCCGACACTCATGCCACAACCGTCATGCCGGATTACACCTATCTGCAACATGCCCAGCCGACTTCGCTCGGCCACTATTTGCTCTCCTTCGTGTATCCGCTGACTCGCGATCTTGATCGGCTTCACGCGCTCTACGAGCGCACGAACCAAAGTCCGGCAGGCATCGGTAGCATCAATGGGTCCCGGCTACCGGTGAATCGCCAACGCTTGGCTGAGCTGTTGGGATTTGCGAGCGCCATCGTGAACACGCGGGACGCCATGTGGCAGGTTGATACTCCGGTCGAGCTTGCGAGCCTCGTCACCATGCTCTTTCTTCATCTTGATCGTCTCGCCGAAGACTTGCAGATTTGGAACACGGCAGAATTCGACCTTGTCGAACTGGCAGACCGCCACGCACGCATCAGCCTCATCATGCCGCAGAAAAAGAACCCCTACTCGCTCGCGTTTGTCCGCGGCATGACCGGACATCTCTTAGGGAAAATGGTGTCGTTCGCTGCCGTAGGGAAAACCCCATCCGCGCAAATGGATAACCGCATTTTTATCATTGGCGAGACGCCGCGCATGCTCGATCATGCGATTGAGACTGTGCAACTCATGGCGAAGGTCATCGCCGGACTGACCTTCAACACCGAGCTCATGGCGCAACGTGCCGGCGAAGGATACGCGCAAGCCACAGACTTGGCAGAAGTCGTCATGACGCATGCCGGGCTGAACTACCGCACTGCGCATCGTATCGTTGGGCTGGCGATTCGCCTTGCCCTAGATCGACAAGAGCACGTTGGTGCCATTCCTTCAGACTTGCTCGACGAAGCTGCGCAACAAGTGATTGGCCGCCCCCTCGCGCTGCCGCAGGCAGTGCTCCACGAACTCGACGATCCGCACACCATCGTAGCTACACGTCAAGGGCTTGGCGGGGCAGCGGAAGAGCCGGTTGGCGTCATGCTGAGCCAATGTCGTACCCACTTGCAGGCTGCTCACGGATGGCGACAGGCAGTCGCTGAGCGGCTGGACAGCAGCGAAAAAAACCTGTTAGAACTGGCCACGACTTTTGCTAAAGCGAACTAAAAGACGCTCCACTGCCCTGCGGTGAGACCGGTCCGCAGTCGCATCGACTCACCCACTCGGCAAGCTGTATTTTGCCATGCACGAAGGAGACCACCATGTCAGGATTTCTTACCCTGCCCTCCCGCAGCGCTAAACCCCGCGATGTCGGCATCACGCATGTGATCGACAAAGGCATGGGTATCCGCCAGCTTGAAGACTTGCTGGAAACGTCAGCAGGACACATTGACATCCTCAAGTTCGGATGGGGCACGGCTTATGTGACGCAGAATACCTTCGACAAAATTCGTGTGTGCCACGATGCCCAAGTGCCGGTCTGCTTCGGCGGCACGTTTCTAGAACTCGCCATCTTGCAGGGGCGGTTTAATGAGTATCGCGACGCGGCCCGAAAAGCCAAGCTGACTCATGTCGAAATCTCGACCGGAGTCATCGACATGTCTCGTCAAGAAAAGGCGACCTACATTCGAGAACTGGCCAAAGAGTTTATCGTGCTCTCAGAGGTCGGCAGCAAAGATGCGGAGAAAATCATTCCACCCTATCGATGGGTGGAGCAGATCGAATCCGACCTCGAAGCTGGCGCATGGAAAGTCATCTGCGAGGCACGAGAGAGTGGCACCGTGGGGCTTTATTTCGGGACCGGCGAAGTGCGCTCGGGGCTGGTCGATGAAATCACCGAAAAGATTGATCGAGACGATCTTATCTTCGAGGCTCCACTCAAAACCCAACAAGTCTGGTTAGTGAAGAAATTTGGCACCGAGATCAACGTAGGCAACGTCGCCACTACCGACGTCATTGCCCTGGAAACCTTACGCCTCGGGCTCCGCGCAGACACCATGCCGAAGTTCCATGATGTGGCCGGCTGGAATGCCAAGACCGAGGAGCATAGCGACCCCGAGCCTACGCGCCCGAAGCGACGCTCACCGATCGCAGACTAGGAAGACACGTAGGAAAGACCGACCCGACCCGGGTCGAAGATCAGGTTTCGCCAGCACAGTCCGATGCTCTTCAATTCTTACCCTTTCATTTTCGGGTTTCTCCCGATCGCCCTGCTCGTTTTTTTCCTGTTAGGGAAGCAATCGCCACGCTTTGCCATTGCGTGGCTGGTCATCGCCTCCCTAGGTTTTTATGGGTACTGGGGCCCAGAATATCTCTGGGTCATCGGCACCACGATGCTCTTTAACTACTATGCCGCGCTCGCACTCAGCAAAACGTATTGGCACCCCACAACAAAGAAGTGGATTCTCATCTCCTGCCTCGCAGCGAATCTGCTGCGCTTAGGTTACTTCAAATACGCGAACTTTTTTGTCGATAACGTGAATGCCCTCGCAGGCACCAGCTTTCATCTCGACCCGATTATCTTACCGCTGGGGATCTCCTTTTTTACATTCGTCGAAATCGCCTATTTGGTCGATGCATACTACGGCAAAGTAGGAGACTATAACTTCCTTGATTACTGTTTATTCATCACGTTTTTCCCCCACCTGCTCGCCGGGCCGATTGTGCACCATCATGAAATGTTGCCGCAATTCAAAAACCCGCGCGTGTATCGGTTCAACGTCCGAATGATGGCGATCGGGCTCACAGTATTCAGCATCGGCTTGTTCAAAAAAGTCATCTTAGCCGACAGCATCGCTGTACATGCGAATTTGGTGTTCAATGCTGCGGCCTCCGGCTTACACCTGACCACACTCGAAGCCTGGGGGGGGGCACTCGCGTATACGTTTCAACTGTACTTCGATTTTTCTGGGTACTCCGATATGGCCATCGGGCTGGGGTTGATGTTCGGTATCCGCTGGCCGCTCAACTTCTATTCACCTTACAAATCCATTAATATCGTTGAGTTTTGGCGACGTTGGCACATGACCCTCTCCCGTTTTCTCCGCGATTATTTATACATCGCGCTCGGAGGCAATCGCAAAGGACCCATCCGCCGTTATGTCAACCTGCTACTCACCATGCTCTTAGGAGGGCTCTGGCACGGGGCTGGATGGAACTTCGTCATCTGGGGGGGACTTCATGGCACGTATCTCGTCACTAACCATGGCTGGCAGGCCGTGCGCGAACGCTTCGGTATAACGCGTAGCACCCCAATCACGCGCGAACTTTCTCGCCTCGTCACCTTCGTAGCTGTCGTCATCGCCTGGGTTTTCTTTCGTGCCAATAATGCGACAACTGCATTCGACATCCTTACTGCAATGCTGGGTTTCGCTTCAGTACCGGCGGCGACAACGCTCATAGGGCCGGGATACGGAGCCTCGGAGTTAGTCCAACGGGAAGCGGCAAACAGTGCTGGATTAAATCCGCTCGTGTTCGGCGATCCTGTCGTCGGTTGGTCACTCATCGTCGGCCTGTTCTTGATCGCTCGCTGTCTCCCTAATACCCATGAAGTGATGCGCCGCTTCCGCACGACGTGCAATGACTACCACGACCCATACAGCATCATTCCAGAATGGCTGCGCTGGCAGCCGACGAAAGCGTGGGCCTGGGCACTGGCCGCAATGTTCCTCTTTTCCGTTTTCCGCCTCGCAGAAAACAGCGAATTTTTATATTTCCAGTTTTAGGACAGGTGGCATGCGTTCATCGTACAGGTACTTGCGAATTCATCTCTTCCTTTTCTGCTGCGGCATGGCAGGCTTCCTGGGAGTGAATGCCCTCGTCGACCCAGAGGGGCGCTTCTCTTTCCTCACCCACCCGCAGTTTAACCAAGAGAAAACTGAGCTGATGGAAAGCGGTGGGCGCACCTCGAAGGCGCGCGCCCTCGTAAACGGTGCCTACGATACAGTGATCCTCGGCTCTTCTCGAACAGAGAATGGCATCAATCCGCAACATGAAGCCCTTGCCGGGAAACATGCGTATAATGCCGCGCTCAGCGGCAGCAATTTTTATGAAACCTATCAAGTCTTCGCATTTGCCAGGAGACATACGAAGCTCTCCACCGTACTCGTTGGGTTGGATTTTCTCCTCTTCTCTAGCAAACGAGACGTTGCAGGCGACTTCTCCGATTCAGGATTTGCTGGACGCCCTCCGTGGCTAAGCGACCTCCACTACCTTGCGTCTCCCCAAACTTTTTGGTCGTCGTGGACTACTCTGCAAAAGAATCGTTCAGGAGAACACGCTCTTTACACTGATCGCGGCATGCGTGATCGCACGCGGATGTACGATCCAGCGAACGTGAACCATCGCGACCTCTTTATCAAAATCCTCACCAGAGATTTTTTAGTCAGCCAAAAAACCTACGGAGGCTTCGTCTATGGTCGCGATCGCGTGGAGCTGCTCCGGACGTTGATTGCCGAGTGCCGCAGCGATGGCATTGCACTCTACCTGTTTATCCCACCTTCGCACGCACGCGATCTGGAAGCGCTTCGAGCGCTTGGCTTATACCCTCTTTTTGAGCAGTGGAAACGAGAGCTGACGCAAATCGTTGCCGAGGCTAACCTTCCGCAAGGTGCGGGCCAGCCCATAACGCTGTGGGATTTTTCAGGCTACAGCAGCATTACCACAGAAGACGTTCCCGCAGCAGACGAAAAAGGCAAAGCTATGCAGTGGTATTGGGAGTCGTCTCACTTCAAAAAGGCAACTGGAGACCTCGTCCTGGATCGCCTCTTCAACTACGAACACGCAAGTCGTTCGTTGCCCGAGGATTTTGGTGTGTCACTCTCACCGCAGAAGATCGAAGCACATTTGGCGTGGGAACGAGACCAGCAGCGACGTTACCGCGAGACCCATCCTCACGAAGTTGCTGAAGTCGAAGCGCTTGTGAGAATCACGAGTCGATTCCGTGCCACCCCTGCCCGCTATTCGGCGCAAGTGGCCAGCGGCGGCGTACAGCTTTCACAACCAGCAGCCCATTGACAACTTTCCCCTGGATAGGGGTGTTTTTGGCGATACCTATATGGATACAACAACCGACCAGCCCCACGCTGAAGATCTCGTTAAGATTTGCCACTTGATGTATCAGCGGGGCTTCATCGCGTCGTCAGAGGGGAACGTCAGCCTTCGCCTCGGGCCAGATCGTTTGCTTGTCACCCCACGAGGCGTACATAAAGGCTTTTTACGGGCGGACCAAGTTGTTCTCACCGACCTCAGTGGACATCAGCTCGGCGGCGAGCTTCCCCCGTCCTCCGAGCTGCAAGTACATCTCTTAGCTTACCAAGAGCGGCCGGACGTCGCGGCGGTCATTCATGCTCATCCAACCATGGCGATCGCGTGCTCCTTGGCTGGCATCTCGCTCACAGATGGGATCTTACCCGAGGTGATCACCGGGCTCGGGGCAATTCCCACGGCACCCTATTCGACACCTGGAACGAAAGAGGCTGCCGAAGCCATCCGCTTCTTCATCCACCGCTTTGATGCGATCATTTTGGCTCGACATGGCTCGGTCACTGTCGGCAAAGACCTTTTAGAAGCCTATTCCAAACTTGAGATGCTCGAACACTCGGCTCATATTCTTTCCGTCGCACATTTGCTCGGTCCAGTCTCACCCCTTCCTCCGGAAGAGGTGGCACGCTTGCGCAGCGCAGGAGGTCATACTGATGTCCCCCTCATCCCGCCTCCGCACCTAACAAGTTAGGCGTCGTGCAAAAATATTTTCTGCTCCGATTATGGCATCCCTTGCATCCATCCTCATAGTCGCTTATCTCTAGAATCCATAGGAAACACCCTGAAAGACAGGAAGCGCGAGGAGGGAGGCAGCTTCTCTCCCATAAAAGTGGGGAAATGGAGTCTTGATCTCTCCCCAAAGGATCTCACTGCCCTTTGTCTCCAGGACCGCGGTCGGTGAAGAAAGAAGCTGCAATACTCGCACGACGACATACCTACACAGGATG
>SYOC01000320.1 GCA_005804965.1 Pseudomonadota bacterium | reverse complement strand
GTATCTCTTGCAAATCTTTGGTGTCAAACCCTCTAGTGAAGCAGACTCTGGGCACGAGGCGACGGGGGTTAGGACATCGGCTTCAGTTTGTCTCCGTGTTGGGCAAAATATATTCCCACGCGAGCGGCTTCTGCGTCACTCATCGAGTCTTCCAGACGCGAGATGCGGTCTCCCACGAACGTGGCGCGCTCCTCGCCTTCCATGCGGCAGGTCGGTGCGCCAGCCAGAGTATAAATCGCTGCCCAACGTATCCACACGCCCCCGTCTTTTTCGACCGGGCCTTCAAGGACTTCGACCGCACGTGAGCTGAACCGACGGTCCAAGCTGTTGACGGAGTTCTTAAATTGCGCGAACACAGCGGCGCGCCCAGCATACTCGCCACCAAACGGTGCCGGGGCTACGAACGCGTACACCGCGTCCTCGGTGAAAAAGGGCTCAAGTTTGGACCAGTTGTCGCTGGCATACGCTTCTTCAAAGGCTGTGGCATAGGCAACGTATTGTTCGATCTTTCCCATAATCTTTTCCTCCATGAAGGGTTGTCTTTTCTCTCTTGAAATTCGATGCTAGGCGTTCCGCTTTTCCAGCACGATGGCATTATCTTCTTCGCGCAGCGCGGCAGCGAGCAGGGCGTCTTGCTCATCTTTTTGCGTTTCCTGCGCAGCCCAGCTGCGGTAAATGGATGCGCCACCGCGTTCAAGCGTGGCCAGGAGGGCCTTCTGCTCCGCGAGCGATTTGCCCTCGAACAGTTTTACCATGGTCTCTTGTGGCGAGAGGCGTGGTTCGAGCACCATTTGCGTCTGTGTGACGACTGCGACCACCGCCCCATCTTCTCGCGTGATCCGTGTTTGCCAGACCATCGTGCGTTTGCCGCGATGGATGGCCGTACATTCACCAAAGATGGTTGCTCCTTCTGGTGCTGCGGCAAGGAAGTTGGTTTTTGATTCCAAGGTCGCCGTGCCGACGCCTTTGCTCATGTCGAGGTTGAGCATCGTGACATACGCGCCGAGTGTGTCAGCGAATGCCATCATCGCGCCGCCATGGCCGATGTGATTGGTCGTGCATAATTCGGGGCGAACGACCATACTCGCTTTCACACGTTCTGGTGCAGCTTCGAGAAAGCGAATCCCGAGCACTTCTGGAAAAAGACCTTTGGTGCTGTCTTGCAAGAACGTGAGTGTCTCCATATGAACTCCTTTGCTGTTAGCGACGAACGGTTTGTCGAGAGGTAAAGATCTGCGAGTCTTTGCCGAGGCGACGGACTAAGTAGAGTAGTGGACCAATACTACCCAGAGTGAGCGTCAGCACGATGTACGGCAAAGGCGCGATTCCCTGCTTTTGGGCATCGTGCCACATCCACAGCATCACCACACTGAGGGCAATGGCAAGATCGAGGAAAACCTGGGTAGTGGCGGCATTGGCGAGTGCTTGCTCAAACAAGCCAATGTAGCCGTGGTGGTACACAGCATAAGCGGTGAAGGCGGTGAAGCCGAGCAGGATAGCTACCACGCCGAGTTGCTTGGTGTTCATAAAGATCTCCTTTCTTTGACCAGCGATTGTAGAGACTTGTGACAGCAACCTCCATGCCGTGGGCGGCTGGAGGCAGAAAGATTTGCTGTTTACTAAAGATTTCGTGTCCGGAGCGAATATCGTTGCATAATGGCTGCCTCGTGCATGTTGCGTGTCTGCAACGTTGGTGGCGTGGATGCAACACGAAAGGGTGAAGTACGACATCACACGTAGCCGAGAGAAGGCCGAAGGACGGTACACTCTTTGCTCTCCTCAATGCTAATATGCCGCACATCATGCAAACAAAGCGACGTTGGAGTCTGTGGGGATTGTTGGCCGGGGCGCTCCTGGGGGTAGGGGATCTCACCGCGTTTCTCGCGTTGGGATTGGAAATGCGCTTGGCGCACCGCAGTGTCATGACGGAGGTCATGATCCTCTTCATGCTGACGTACGGAGGGCTCGGGTTCGTGATCGGCAAACTGCTGGAAGCTCGTACTCAGGCGCGGGCCGACGCGCACACCATCGCCTCGCAGCTTCATGCTCTGGCAGCTTCGCAGCGCGTCGCTCTGCAGAATGAAAAACTTGCTGCTATCGGTAGGTTGGCTGCTGGCATTGCCCACGAAGTACGCAATCCGCTCGGTGTGATTCGCGCCTCGGCGTCGATGGTACGCGAACATTTCTCGCCGCAAGAAGAGGCCTACCGTGCGTGTGAGTTCATTCGCGAGGAGATTGATCGCTTGAACAGTCTGATTACCTCCTTGCTGACGTTCTCCCGTCCAGCGGAGCTACGACTGCAACCCGTCATCATCGAACAAGCGATTGAGCGAGCATTGCAATTGACGAACGACGAATTGCAGCGGCGGGGCATTACGGTGGTGCGCGAGATCGACGGAGCACCGCCGACTGTGATGGCGGACCCTGATCTCATCGCGCAAGTGCTTTTCGGTTTGCTGATTAACGCCGCCGAAGCCATTGGCGAACATGGGCTGGTTATTGTCCGGACAGTCAACGAGCGTGGGCACATGCTTGTCGAAGTGGTTGATACCGGACCGGGTATCGCCCCTGCCGATGCCGAATGTATTTTTGAACCGTTCTTTACCACAAAGTCATCTGGGACTGGGTTGGGCTTGCCGATGGCGGCGCGTATCGTTCGTGCGCACGGCGGGTTGATCGAAGTCGTGTCTGGGCAAGGGGCAGGCAAAGATGGGGTCGGTGCGCGGTTTCGCGTACGGCTACCGCTTTCTGGACCGAGCACGCTGCAGGAGCAAGCCGCATGACGCCACGTCTTGCTGTACTGGATGACGAGCAGCGCATGGTAGACATTCTCGCAATGGTACTGCGGCGAGAAGGCTATGAGATTGGGTCCTTTACGCAGCCGAGCGCTGCCCTAGAAAGCTTGCGCACCGAGCCTTTTGACTTGCTGATTTCCGATCTCAAGATGCCGGGCATGGATGGCGTTGAAGTCTTGCGCCGGGTGAAAATGCTCAATCCCGATTTGCCGGTGATTCTTCTCACCGCTCACGCTACCGTCCAAACCGCGATTTCTGCCATGCGTGAAGGGGCGTTCGACTATGTCGAGAAACCGTTCGATAACGACGAACTCAAAGTCTTGGTGCGTCGCGCATTAGACGTGACGCGCTTGGCACGCGAGAATCGTTATCTGCGGGCTGAGCTGCGGCAGCAGTATGCACTCGATGCGTTTGTCGCAGAAAGCTTGGCAATGCGCGAGGTGATGGATTTGGTACGCCGCGCGGCGCGTAGCCGTAGCACGGTGTTGATTGCTGGTGAGAGCGGCACTGGGAAAGAGATGATTGCGCGTGCTGTCCACTATCATAGTGATCGGGTCGGGCAGCCGTTTCTGGCAGTGAACTGCAAAGCCTTCGCTGAGGGCGTGTTGGAGTCGGAATTGTTCGGTCACGAAAAAGGCGCGTTCACTGGTGCCGACCGCATGAAACCCGGGCTTTTCGAGCGTGCGCACGGCGGGACGGTATTTCTCGACGAGATCGGCGAAGTGAGTAGTGACTTCCAGGGAAAACTGCTGCGCGTCCTGCAAGAGAAGACGGTGCAGCGGGTCGGTGGCGCAGACGAGCGCACCGTGGACATTCGCGTCGTTGCTGCTACCAACCGCGATTTGCGGGTGGAGGTGGCTGCCGGTCGGTTTCGTGAAGACCTGTATTTTCGGTTGGCGGTGATTCCGGTGCAGTTGCCACCGCTGCGTGAACGCCGAGAAGATATTGGGCCTTTGGCGCAGCATTTCCTGGCCAAATGGAATGCCGAGCTGTCGCGCCAGATCCGCGGCTGGAACGCTGAGGTCGAAGCCTATCTGCTGAAACACTCGTGGCCGGGCAATGTGCGAGAATTGGAGAACACCATCGAGCGCGGCGTCGTGCTGGCGCGTGGCAACGTACTTGCGCTGGAAGATCTCTTAATTGACACAGAACCAGACTCGGCAGTACGTGAAGGCGGAGACCGCCCTGCCGACTTGCAATCGTTTCTGGACCAAGCCGCAGCGGAACGGATTCGCACCGTCCTCAAAGAGGTGCATGGCGTCCGTCTCGAAGCCGCGCGTCGCCTTGGCGTCGATCGCACGACGTTGTATCGCTTGATGCGCAAATATCGCATTGGCGATGGGCAGGGGGGCGTTGATACGCCTTGATCTCCTCGAAGAGATTGAGGAGCCTTATCATCTTGAGGACATAAGGGAGCACTATGTCGGCAACCACGACCGCAGTTGATATCGAACGAGAGCTGCGCAACCTTAACGCTATTTTGGCGGTCTCTAAGGCGATGTCCAGTGAAGTGCAACTGGACAATCTGTTGCAGGTCATCGTACAGAACACGGTTGAAGTGATGGAGGCAGAACGCACGAGCCTCTTTTTGTACGATGAAAAACGTCAGGAGCTGTGGAGTAAGATTGCCCAGAAACTCGGTCCTTTTCAGGAAATTCGCTTTCCCGTGGGTACGGGGATTGCCGGACATGTTGCCCAGACCCGCCAAGGCGTGAACCTTGCTGACGCCTATCAAGATCCGCGCTTCAATGCCGACTTTGACAAGCGCACTGGCTACCGCACGCAGTCGCTGCTGTGCCTCCCTTTGTTAAGCAGCAATGGCAAGTTGATTGGCGTTATCCAGGTGCTGAATAAGAAAGGCGGCGGCGTTTTTGACGAGAGAGACGAGTCGCTGTTAGCCGCGTTTGGTGCCCATGCGGCCGTCGCTCTGGATCGGGCGCAACTGATCGAAGCCTACGTTGCACAACAACGCATGGCCGAGACGCTCAAGCTCGCTCGTGAGATCCAGATGAGCATGTTGCCGAAACGCTTTCCACCCTTTCCACACCGGACGGATTTCGACCTCTACGCGATCATCGAACCGGCACGAGAAGTAGGCGGGGACTTCTATGATTTTCTCCTGTTGGATGAGGACCGGCTCGGCATTGCCATCGGCGATGTATCCGGCAAAGGGATTCCTGCCGCCTTGTTTATGTCGATCACAAAAACGTTGTTGCGCGTGAGTGCTGGGAAACACTACGACCCGGCGGCGGTGCTTGCCGAACTCAACAAAGAACTCTGTCGCGAGAACGATGCTGGCATGTTTGTCACACTTTTTTACGGCGTCGTACACTTGCGCACCGGCGAGTTGGCGTATAGCAGTGGCGGGCACAATCCTCCGTATCTTCTCTCGCCGCGCGGGGAGGTAACCATGCTTCAGCAAACGAAAGGTATGGCATTGGGCGTTTCAGAAGCTGTCATGTATGAGGGCAAGCGGATCAGATTGCGGGCTGGCGCCGGTCTCTTCCTGTACACCGACGGGGTCACCGAAGCGATGGATAGCGCCTGTAATCTCTTCTCAGAGCACCGTTTAGAAGAGGTCTTACGGCGTATGGCAGAACGGACTCCGCGCGAGCTGATTCAGGGAGTCATGAGTGCAGTGCAGAGGTTTACTGCCGGTGCCGAGCAGAGCGACGATATCACTGCTTTGGCCATCCAACTGCGGCGATGAAATCCCGATAAAAGGCACGGTTTATGAAGGAAACTGCATGAAAACGTCTCGTGTCGTAACGACTTTGCGCCTCTGGCTCTGCGTGTACGCAGGCTGCTTCTTCATTCCGCCAGTCCAAGCGGAAGAGATCGTCATTGGTATGTCCGCTGCCTTTACCGGACCGTCGAGCACGCTTGGTGTTGAACTGTACCGCGGAGCAATGGCCTACCTGGAGCATGTGAACCGGAACGGCGGCATCAATGGCAGAAAGATTCGCGTGAAAGCCTACGATGATAGCTATACTCCGGCTCCGGCGGTGGAGAACACCATCGCACTGGTCGAACAAGACCGGGTACTACTCTTGTTCGGCTACGTTGGTACTCCCACGGTGACCAGGACATTGCCTCTGCTGAAAAAATATAGCGCTCAACACGTCTATTTGTTCTTTCCCTACACTGGAGCCCAACCACAACGAGAAGCGCCTTATGACGGGTTTGTCTTCAATCTGCGCTCCTCATACCGTCGTGAAACGCAAGGGCTGGTCGATCATTTCGTACAGATCGGTAGAAAACGTATCGCGGTGTTCTATCAAGCTGACGCTTACGGACGGAGCGGGTGGGACGGGGTGCGGCGCGCTCTCGAAACGCACGCACTCTCCATTGTAGGGGAGGCGACGTATCGCCGAGGGACTGGTAACGAACACAGCTTTGCCGAACAGGTCCGCATTTTACAAAAGGCAACTCCAGACGCGATTGTCGTGATCGGTGCGTACGCGGCGGCTGCGGCCTTCATCAGTGCGGTGCGAGAAGCCGCCTGGGATATTCCTATCGCCAACGTGTCTTTTGTTGGTACGGAAAGGATGCTGCATCTCTTGCGTGAAAGCGGTAAGGCGCGAGGCAAGGACTACACCCGTAATCTGGTCAATTCGCAGGTCGTTCCGAGCTACGAAGATACTGCTCTTCCTGCTGTGCAGCAGTACCGCGAGTACATGGATACTTACATGCCCCAGCCTCCGCCGGAAGCGGTGGAGAAAGGCTACGAGCCGTTGCACTATAGCTTCACTAGCTTTGAAGGGTTTCTGAACGCCAAGCTCTTGGGAGAAGTCTTGCGCAGGATGGGAGATGCCCTGAATCCGTCTAGCTTACGAGCGGTGGTCGAAGGGATGGGCGACTACGATCTCGGCATTGGAGTCCCGGTTGCTTTTGGTCCGCATCAGCATCAAGGGCTGGATATGGTCTATTACACGACCGTGAAGGAAGGCCAACCTGTGCCCCTACAAGATTGGCAGGTGTGGGCCAAATGAAGCGCTTCAAGCTTTTTCAGCGAACCCTGATCATTATGGTCGTCCTCTTTGGGGTGATTGCCACGGTGACCTCTATCCTCTCTGGCTGGACGCTGGCCCGGCGGCTGACCGAAGAATATCGGAGCAAGGGAACGGCCATCGCGAAAAGCATCGCGGACGCAAGCGTAGAGCTGCTTCTCAATCGCGACGCTTCGACCGTGCAAACTATCATCGACCAATTTCTCGAAATCGAAGGTGTGGCTTACGTTTTTGTGACCGATGAAAACGATGCGATTATTTCGCATACCTTCGTGCCAGCTATCCCCCAAGAAGTGTTGAGCCTCAAAGGTGAGAAACAACGCACGGTGGCGCAAGACCTTGCGATTCAGGGCGTTGGCGATGTGATCGACATTGCGGCTCCTATTTTGGTGGGCGTCGTTGGCTACGTTCATATCGGCATGGACAAGCAGATTATTCGTTCTTCCATCTGGTCTGCGATCGTGGGGCAGCAGTCTCTCATGTTCGCGATCTTTCTCGTCAGCGTGCTGGCAGCGCGTTTCCTCGTCGATCGTGTAGCTCAACCTCTGAGCGAATTGACCGCATATGTGCAGCAACTGGCCTCTCATGATTTCTCGTCCTCTACGCCGGTGGCTACGAATCTTGCGCGGTTGCCGAGAGAGTCGCAAGACGAAGTGGGGGAGCTGGCCAGTGCTTTTTTTCACTTGGAAGAGGCATTACGGCAGTCGATACAGAATCTCAAAGAGACGACGGCGGCGAAAGAACGGATCGAGAGTGAGTTGACCATCGCCCACGATATTCAGATGAGTATTCTGCCAAAGATTTTTCCGCCTTTCCCGAACCGCTCTGAGTTTGATCTGTACGCGACTATCGAGTCTGCCCGAGAGGTGGGGGGCGATTTCTACGACTTCGCCCTTGTCGATGAGGACCACCTCTGGTTCGCTATCGGCGATGTCTCCGGCAAAGGAGTTCCGGCCTCACTGTTTATGGCGGCGACGAAGACGCTGCTCAGAGCATTAGCGGGAAAGAACACTCACCCTGACGCGATCTTAAGCGAGCTGAACATTGAACTTTGCCGCGATAACGATTCTGGAATGTTTGTGACTATTTTTCACGGTATCTTGCACCTTCCGAGTGGCACGCTTGTCTATAGCAATGGCGGACATAACCCTCCTTACGTTATTTCTCCGGTCGGTGCGGTGACGCCGATCGAAAACACCGGCGGGATGGCGCTCGGGGTGTTGCCGGAAACCAGATACCGAACAAAAACGATTGCACTTCCCCCGGGAGCGCGGCTCTTCCTGTACACCGACGGGGTGACGGAGGCAATGAACAGTGCGGGAGCCCTTTTTTCGGAGCATCGCTTGTGCGAGTTCCTCCAACAGACGCACGAAGACTCTCCTACTGAACTGCTCCGCAGCCTCCTCGGCGAGTTGAAGCGATTTTCCCTTGATGCTGAGCAAAGCGATGACATTACCGCCTTAGCTCTCTATTACCGAGGCGAGGCGCATTAAGGCGGGGCGGCTATGAGTGAGTATCTGTTGATTTCTTTCAAGAACCAACTGACAGAGATCGAACGCCTGGGGCAAGTCGTGGAGGGCTTCGCGGAGTCACATGGTTTGCCACCAAAGCTGACCTTCGAGCTGAACGTGGCGTTGGAAGAGATCCTGACGAATGTGATTTCGTATGGCTACAACGACGCTGCCGAACATGACATCTTGTTGCGCTTGGCGTATGCCAACGAGACGGTGACGGCGGAAGTGGAAGATGGCGGACAACCGTTTAATCCGCTGGCCGCACCGCCGCCGGACACCAACGCTCCGCTCGAAGAACGTCGGGTCGGTGGACTGGGCATTCATCTGGTACGCAAGCTGATGGACAGCGTGGACTATCGTCGCGAGGAGGAAAAGAATCGCCTCACGATGCAAAAGCGTGTGACCGCTAATCCGAGCCGTACTCGCGATGCCTGAATGAGCGACCAAGAACCATAGCCACGAGATTTGCTCCTGCTTTCAATTTACTTCGGTAAGCATCGCTGATATAACCGCGTGCGGGCAAGCCGTGCGGTCTTGGGGAGGGGATGCAGCCAGCCATGTGGTTCGTCATCAAACGTCTATCTCTCGGTGTTTTTCTTCTCGCGTTGACTTCCAGCATTCTCCTGATTGGAGATTGGAAGCGCCGAAACTCGCAAAGGACAGGTCTGGGCGACGCAGGTGTGCCCACGTCCGCTAGCACGGCCACCTCGTCATTGCCCACCGGGCGAGTATTCAAAGTTGGCATTGTCTATTTTGCCCCTGAGCCTGGCGCAGATTCCTGCATGCAAGGCTTTTCGGACGGGTTGCGAGAGCTGGGATTCGAGGAAGGCAAAAATCTGGAAATCCGCAAAGCGCATGCCCAGGGCGAGATCATTAACATTCCTGCTGCCTTTCAACATTACGACAACGAAGGCCTGGACGTGATTGTGTCGATGACGACGCCTTGTCTCACGGCGGCATGCGGGACGGTGAAGAAAACGCCGGTGGTGTTCATGTACGTTTACGATCCGATTGCCGCCGGTGCTGGCACATCGTTCACTGACCATCTGCCGCATGTCACTGGCGTTGGTTCCTTCCCGCCAGTGAGTGAGACGCTAGATGTCATTCAGCAGCTTGTCCCGGGCGTACGGTCGGTTGGTACGCTCTACAACAGTGCCGAAGCGAACTCGCGCAAAGTGGTCAGCGTGGCGCGTGATCTGTTCCGCCAGCGTAACATCACGCTCGAAGAAGTCGCGATTACCAATACCAGTGAAGTGTTTCAGGCTGCCCAAGCGCTCACGCAGCGCGACATTCAGGCGCTGTGGATTTCGGGAGATAACACCGCACTGCAAGCGTTTCCGAGCATTGTCAAAGCCGCAACTGATGCTCGTTTGCCGGTGATTAACAACGATCCTGAGTTTGTCGACCAAGGGGCGCTCATCAGCGTCGGCATTGGTTGGCATGAGACTGGCCTCGCCGCAGCAAAGGTAGTCGCGCGGGTCTTACGTGGAGAAAAGCCACAAGATATTCCTTTCGAGAACGTTGCTGTGCGCAAGACCGTGCTCAATCGTGAGGTGGCCAGCAAACTTGGCGTCACGTTCCCTGCAGCGCTGGTGAAGGAAGCCGAGGCGACCGCTGCCCCGCAGGTCGCTGCTCCGCTCGCCAAGAAGTGGAATATCCGGCTCGTCGAGTTCAATAACGTGCTTGATGTCGAGGAGGCGGAGCATGGCATTTTAACCGGGCTACGCGACGCCGGTCTCGTCGAAGGGCGAGATTATGAGGTGAAGATCAGCAACGCCCAAGGCGACATGGGCACGGTGAACAGCTTGATCGACGCGGCGGTGGGCAATGGTGCTGACTTATTGATGACCCTATCCACGCCGACCTTGCAAGTGGCGCTGCAACGTGCGCGTTCCTTGCCCATCATTTTTACTTACGTTTCCAGCGGCGTCATTGCTGGGGCTGGTCGCAGTAACGAGGACCACCTGCCTAACGTTACTGGCGTGTACGTGGGTGGCGGTGAGAACGAGATGCTGGCGATCATCCGCGAATCCTTTCCTTCCATCCGTAAGTTAGGCACGCTCTTCGTGCCTTCTGAAGTCAACTCGGTGTTCAATAAAGACCAGTTGACTGAAGCGGCCCGCGCGGTCGGCATCGAAGTGGTGGCCGTCGCAGCCAGTACGAGTGTCGAGGTTCCCGATGCAGCGATGTCGTTGGCCAGCCGCGAGATTGATGCGTTTTGTCAGATACCGGGCAATTTGACCGCGTCTTCGTTTCCGAGCATTGCCCAGGCGGCTCGGCAGGCCAAATTGCCGATCTTTGCTTTCCAAAGCTCCCAGGCACGAACTGGTGCCATGGTCGTCCTGGCCCGCGACTACGGAGATGGCGGACGCGAGGCCGGGCTGTTGGCGGCCAAGGTGATGCGCGGTGCGAATCCAGCCACGATACCTTTTCAGCCGGTTCGCAAAACTAGACTGATCGTAAATCCAGAAGTCGCGCATAGCATTGGCCTCACGCTCCCTGCCGCGCTGATCAAGCGAGCCGATGAGGTTTTAGGGCAATAACATGGAAATTACTGAACACTCGTTAGGTGCAGACTTGGAGATGCGCGTGAAAGGACGCCTGGATTCTTCCTGGGCCGATCCTTTGGCGCTCCGCTTGGAGGAGACGATTCGTGGCGGTAGGCATCGGATCGTCCTTAATCTTGCTGAAGTCACCTATCTCAGCTCGGCAGGCATCCGCGTGCTCATCAAGTTCTACAAACAGCTTCAGGGCATCCAAGGGTCGTTCGTGATTTCCGCGCCTTCCGAGCAGGTAAAAACCGTGCTCGATTTGGCGGGCTTGGGCGCACTGTTGTTCGCGGGGACGGGCGGCGATCTCACGCCGGCGTCTGTAGCAAAGGAGAGTCGGCATTTCGAACGTGAGCACGCGACGTTCGAGGTGTTCGAATATGTTGCTGGTGCTTCGTTAACCTGTCACGCCATAGGCGACCCGACTTTGCTGCAAAGCTGCAGGTTTGCAGAAGAACACTGTCGTGCGTTGTCGTTTCCCGAAAACGAATTCGCGGTGGGTTTAGGTGCCTTTGGCAACGGCTTCGCCGATTGCCGTAACAGGTTTGGCGAGTTTCTCGCGGCAGCCGGCGCGGCGGCGTATTTACCGACGGACGGGACCAATATCCCAGACTACTTGGTGAAAGCCGAGACGTTCGTACCTGTTGTCGAAGTGCTGTATGGTCTGACTTGCGCCGGGCAATTTGCTCATTTGATTCGCTTCGAGGCGAAAAAAGAGGCGCTGGCGGTGGCGTTGACCGACCTCGTGGAAGTCGGGTTGGAGATCGCGGGTACGGAGACCGCTGGCATGGTCCTGGTTGCTGAATCAGCTGGGTTGACGGGAGCCGCGTTACGGCGTTCGCCTGTGCGCCAAGCTTCTGATCCGTCGCTGTTTGCGCACCCGCAGATTCGCGAGTGGCTGTCGTTCACGGCAGAGCGAGCGTACTCACGTTCCTTGGCTGTCGTTGCCGGTGTGGCGACTCACGCGGCACCGGCGACCCTCGCGCCGTTCGTGCGACCATTGGATAAACACCCGCAGTTGGCCGGCCATTTTCACGCTGCCGCTTTTTCCCATCGTCCTCTCAAGAAAGGCGAACTCGACGTGAAGACGACGGTGGCGACCTTATTCGAGTCGGAAGTACTGCAAGGGGTGCTGCATTTGGTGGGCGACAGCCGAGAAATTGTTGGTGCCGGGCAGAGCGAATT
Organism: Pseudomonadota bacterium; assembly: GCA_005804965.1. Classification (GTDB taxonomy): domain Bacteria; phylum Desulfobacterota; class Binatia; order Bin18; family Bin18; genus SYOC01. The sequence goes on along the minus strand of SYOC01000320.1, from coordinate 2,769 downwards.
TGTACGCGGCGCATGCTGGGTAGGGCCGATCACGGCAATTAGCGCGGAGAGGAGCTAGCATGACGCTCTTGATTGGTGCGTGGACGATTGGCTTAATCCTGTCTTTGCTCGCGCTCGGCGTGTTCATCAGCTTCCGCATTTTCGATTTTCCTGACATTACAACTGAAGGGTCGATCACGTTAGGAGCCACGATTGCGGCGACTCTACTTGTCGTTGGTGTCAGTCCGGCCTGGGCGACGGTCGCCGGATTTTGCGGCGGAGCGGTGGCCGGTGCTACTACTGGCATTCTTCATACGAAGTTCAAGATCCACGGGTTGCTGTCGGGCATCTTGGTAATGACCGCACTCTATTCCATCAATCTGCGGATTATGGGGAAGAGCAACGTGCCGCTGCTCTCGGAAGTGACCTTGGCCACTCGTGCCGAGCAGCTTGCTGCCAGCCTGCTCGGTGGAGCTGCGAATTTCAACGTCTTCGGCTGGGAAGTCGGCGTTCGTGACGGTGCCATGTTTGTGTTTTCTCTGCTCTTCATCGCCCTGGTCGGAGTGCTGCTGTACGCGTTCTTCCGTACGAACTTGGGAACCGCGATGCGTGCCGCTGGCGACAATGCCCAGATGATCAAAGCCTTGGGTGCCAATGTGGATCACATGATTATTGGTGGGCTCGCGCTGGCCAATGGTTTAGTCGCGTTGGCGGGCGCATTGCTCGCTCAGTATCAAGGGTTCGCCGACGTGCAGATGGGTATCGGCATGGTGGTGTGGGGGCTGGCCAGCGTCATTATCGGCGAGGCGCTCATCGGTTCCCCAAGTCTCGGGCTCACCATCGTGGGTGCGGTCATGGGCTCGATTCTGTTTCGCTTACTGGTCGCCATTGCTCTTCGTGCTGGATTGGACCCCAATGACCTGAAGTTGATTACCGCCACTTTTGTATTCCTGGCTCTGATTCTTCCCAACCTGTTGGCCAGCTTGAAAAGCAACAATGCGCGGGTGACCAATGCTTGAGATCCGTGGTATCGCAAAGACCTTTAACCCTGGCACGCTGAACGAAGTTCGTGCGTTGCAGGGGGTCGATCTGACCATTCAGGAAGGATCGTTCGTCGTTGTCATCGGTACAAATGGTTCAGGAAAATCCACACTGCTGAACGCTGTGGCGGGTACGTTCCTCGTTGATACTGGCGCGATTCGTCTGGCGGGTACCGACGTGACGCGCTGGCCAGAGCACCGCCGCGCGACGCTGATCGGACGGGTCTTTCAGAATCCTTTTAGTGGCACCGCGCCGCACATGTCGATTGCCGAAAATCTTTCGCTAGCCGCGCGTCGTGGCCGCCGCCGGGGGCTAGGCTGGTCGTTGCCTCGCATTTTCACCGACCAACTTGGCGAACATGTCCGTCGCCTGAGCATGGGGTTAGAAGGACGGCTCGACAATGCCATCGGCAGCTTATCGGGCGGACAACGACAAGCACTGACGCTGCTGATGGCGACGTGGCTCAAGCCGCAATTGTTGCTCCTTGACGAACATACTGCCGCGCTTGATCCGAAGAGCGCCGACCAAGTGATCCGCCTCAGCGAAGAAATCGTCTCGCGCGACCGATTGACGACGCTGATGGTCACGCATTCGATGCAGCAAGCGACCAGCTTAGGTGACCGACTCATCATGATGCACCGTGGGCGGGTGCTGCACGATCTGCAAGGAAGTGAAAAGCGCCGCCTCCGCGTCGACGACCTGTTAGCACGGTTTGAAGAAGTCCGGCGCGGAGAACTGCTCGACGAAACCGCTGCAGACATGCTGAAGCAGACCTACGTGTGAGTGGGCGATAGGAAGAGCACTGGTCAGCAATGTAAAGTCTTGATTTCTTTCCCGGCCAAAAACCCGCCGCCTGTGGCGATGGAGCTAGACCAGAGTACCAATCTTCTGCACGTCTTCCCGAATTTTCACTCGTTCCTGAGCGTTCATGTCCAATACCTGGACGGTTGCTCGTCCTACCGGGGTGAGGCCTAGGATGAGAGCCCCGTGGAAGACGAAATGCTCTGCCCACACCTGTTCGCGTGGGTTGAATAACGCCACTATCACGCCACTTTCAGGATCAATGCCTGCCAGATTTGCCCCTTTTTTCAGATTGCATCCTTGGCAGGCCAGCGCGAGATTTATGGAAGAATCGTCCCCGCCATGCTGTCGCGGTCGGATATGATCGATGTGGTGTGGGATATAGACGTGGGCTTCTGCCAAGCCGCAGTATTCGCACTGGTTGCGAGCGCGGTCGCGCACCAAACGTCGTACACTGGTCTCCATTAGGCTGAGCGGATGACCGTGGCTTGCAAGACTTGCTGGGCTCGAGCTTTGAGCATGGTCAGCACATCGTTGACGTGAACATAGCTTTCGTATTCCGCCTGTTCATCGGGAGTGAGAGCGCCTTCGTTACACTTGTCAGCCAGCGCTTCGACCCGTGCTATCACTGTTGGTCTTGCTTTCAAGTTCACCAGTTTGCGAGCCACCTCCGGGGTTAAGCATTCCCCAAAAGGCTCAAGTAGACCATCGAGAAGGGTCGTCTGGGATTCTGTTGTTTCAATCGTCACAGCTCAAAAGCTCCTCTTCCACTCTTACGTATACGATGACGTGGCGAGGGTCCAGCAGAGGAAAATGATAGTGTTTTTTCTACTGACTACCATCTTCCGTTCCCATAGCACTCTTGCAGTGAAGGTGTCCACTGAGAAGAGTGCGTCGCGGGCAGGGTAAGGGCTTTCCGACCCTGCGGTAGGTATGCTATCGAAAAGG
>SYOC01000319.1 GCA_005804965.1 Pseudomonadota bacterium | reverse complement strand
GATTCGTCCGCTCGATGAAGAGATCATCCTCACCTCGGTGCGTAAGACTAACCGCTGTGTCATCGTCGAAGAAGGGTGGCCGTTTGCTGGCGCTGGTGCGGAAGTGGCGTACCGCGTGATGAGTAAAGCCTTCGACTATCTCGATGCCCCGGTGAGCCGAGTGACGGGTGAAGACGTGCCGATGCCGTATGCCAAGAATCTTGAGCATCTCGTGGTGCCCAATGTCGAGAAGGTAGTCGCGGCGGTGCAGCGGGTGTTGTATCGGGCGTAGAAAAAATTCTGGAGATTCAGAGGAGCAACTGCCGATGCGTTTCTATACCTTCGAGATTGTGATCGAGAAAGAGGCAGAAGACGAGGGCTATTCCGCCTATAGTCCGACCATACCCGGGTGCTTTAGTAACGGTAGGACAATTGAAGAAGCCAAACGGAACATTCGGGAAGCCATCCAACAGCACCTTGCTACACTGCTCGAACGCGGACAGTCGGTTCCTCAACACGAGCATCTTGTGCATGTCGAGGAGTTGACAGTAGGAATCCCTGGATGAGCAGAATGCCTCAGGTCAGCGCTCGTGAGCTGACACGCTTCCTCAAAGCGCAAGGGTTTGCAGAAGATCGGCAAACTGGAAGCCATCTGACGTTGTGGCATGAAAGACTTCGTCTCTCCGTTACTATCCCCATCCACACCGGCGTTGATCTTGGCCGGGGGCTTGCCGTCCGCATACTCAAAGATGCAGGTTTCTCTGTGGACGACTATTTGCGCTTGCGCTGAGGTGCAAGGAAACTACCGCGTCGCCTCCAAATTTTTCCGCGCCCGCGAAAAATTGGCGTTGATGTCCAACGCCGCTTGAAACTCGGTAGCAGCCTCGGCCCGCCGGCCTATCCGCAGATAGAGTTCACCAAGTTCGTTGTGAGCGACATCGTCATTCGGGCACAGGGTTAGCCCCTCTTTGTAGTGGGCAACCGCAGCCTCGGTATCTCCGGCCTTCTTTCCCGCCTCAAAGGCATAGAACGCGCGGTTGCAGGCATCGCGCTCGTTATCGCGCTGCTGGCCTTGTTGACGCAACGTCTCGGTTTCTTGTTTGAGCTTGTCTGCTTCTCCTCGTAACCGCGCGAGCTCGGCACGCTGCTGTTCAAGCTGGGAGTTATCGAACAAAGAGCAAGCGGGAACCAGAAGCCAGAAGCCAGAAGCCAGAAGCCAAGAAGAAGACCGTTTGTTCATAACCGAATGTTCCAAATGAAGGCTCCCTCTCCCGCGAGGGGAGAGGGGCAGGGTGAGGGAAAGAGAAATTTATTAGGCTCGCAGCGCTGGCATCACGTCGTTCGTCCAGCGTTCGAGCTGCTGAAGCGGATTGAAGCTGGCGAAACGAATGACGATGTGCTCGGCACCAGCGGCGATATATTGGCGCACGCGATCAATGCATTCTTCAGGCGAACCATGGACCGCGAGTCGCTCGAAGGGCTTGGCAGGAATGTTGTAATTTTTGCTGAGAAATTCCCCGGCCTCCGCCCAGGCCTGTTCACGAGTGTCAGCAACATTGGCGAAGAAATACATGGTCGGCTGTATGTCCTTTGGGTCGCGACCATATTCGCGGCAAAATCCGGCAAGTTGGACCAAGCCTTCGCGATATTTCTCCGGTGTGACGAATGCCGGTGCCCACGCCTGCGCGTACTTGGCCGTGCGGCGCAGCGCGGCTTCACTGCGACCGCCGACCCAAATCGGCGGGTGTGGTCGCTGGAACGGCGCAGGCTTCATACCTATATCCTCAAGCTGGTAATACTTGCCGCTGAACGTGACCGACGGTTCCGTCCACAAACGCTGCAACACTTCGAGGGCTTCGTTCGTGCGCGGACCGCGCTGCTTGACTGACACGCCGGACGCCTGAAACTCTTTCGGATGCTCTCCGCCCACACCCACGCCAAGAATGAAACGTCCACCCGACATGTGGTCCAACGACACGACACTCTGCGCAACATGTACGGGATTACGCAAGCACAACAACAGCACCGCTGGCCCCAACTGCACCCGCGTAGTGCGGGCCGCGACGGCTGCCAACGTCGTAAAAATCTCGAAGCGCGGGATGTGAAACACGATATGGTCTCCCGCCCAGACCGAGTCGTAGCTGTAGGCTTCCGCACGTTCAGCAACATCAAGAAAATCGGTGGGGTGAATGTCGCCGCGTGGGAACCCATTGGGCAGGCCGATGCCAAATTTGACTGTTGAGGACATCATCGCTCCTCTCGCCTGAACATTGTGCCCGACAGGACAGGAGTCACGCACCATGCAATACGTGCCACGTCATACCTATTGCGTGATCCTTCGTTTTGCCTGTCCATTCGATTTGCATATGCCTTAGAACTTGTCTTTCAGGGCGCGAGTTTTTTCCAGTACCGCCACCGGCTCTAGGCGAATCTCAGGAAACTGCTTCTGAACGTTGGCCTGCAACTCTGCGTTCTGCACGCGCACGAAGGGGTTGAGCTGTTTCTCTTCAGCCACCGTCGAAGGAATCGTCGGCAACTGTTTCGCCCGCATATCCTGCGCCCAACGTAGCTTCTCTTGCACTTTGGTGTTGCTGGGTTCCAGAGTGAGCGCGAATTGCAGATTCTTCACCGTGTACTCGTGGCCGCAAAAGACGCGCGTGTCGTCCGGTAACGCCATGAGCTTGACCATGTTGTTGTGCATATCCGCCGCCGTGCCTTCAAAGAGCCGACCGCACCCAGCCACGAAGAGTGTGTCTCCTGTGAAGACCGCCTTCTCGTGTTGGAAGTACAGAGCAATGTGTCCGTTCGTGTGGCAGGGAATGAAG
>SYOC01000033.1 GCA_005804965.1 Pseudomonadota bacterium | reverse complement strand
GTATTGAACGGGAAGCTGTCTGCCGCCTCTCGCTACAGCAGGTTCCCCTCTATCGTCTTTGGTATCTTTGATCTTGCAAATTAGGAGCGACACTACTAATTTGCACGGATGCCATATAAGCCTCGATATCTGCAAGAGAAATGTTCTTCCAGCCGCGCTTTCTGTCCGGCTCAGCTCATTGTCGGCTCGCGACAAGCTGGAAAAAGCACGCTGGCGAACAAGCTGCTTGCTGACTGGGAGGCGGCTCACGCTTCTCCTTCGATACCCCACACGACATCGCGCGGTTTCGCGCTGACCCGGAACTCTTCTTTCAGACGCTCAATGTTCCCCTCGGGTTCCCGTTGGAAGCGTGAGAAAACGAGGAATACGGAATGCAGAAGGATGAATGAAAAATAAATGCCGACACTACCTCGGCGGGTCATCAATCCAATTGGCCAATTGAGATTGCGGGAGTAGGTCAGCAAAATCCTGATGGTTCCGGGTCACAACCAGATGCCCGCCTGCCTTAGCCATGGCTGCGATCATCAAGTCTGCATAGCGTTTTCGCCTCTTGTGCTTTTGTCGCAACTGCTCCAAGACCGTGGCGCAAGATTCGTCGAACCGGATGACTCGAAACTGCGCTAACATCTGTTGAGTTTCCAGCAGACGTTGGTGGGCCAGAGGGGCCTCTGCCGGAGACGCCTTGAGCGCAGAATCGCAGCGTCCGCGCAGCATCTCGGCAACGACCACGGAAGGGAGGGCGATCTCCACCCAGGGCACTCGGAAGAGATACAATCGTAGCGTGGGATGCCCTTGGCCAAAATGCCGGACGATGTTGGTATCCCAAAGATGCATCCGAGTTAACGGCTCTTTCGCGTTGCTTGGCGACGTTGGTCGATATCGTCAAAGAGGGCATCCCAGCTGGCATCTGTTTGAAACGCACCAAACCACTGCCAGGGGATGTCATCTCTGGATGCGGGTAAGGAAGGTGGCGGAACATCCACCTGCGTTACTTCACTGCACCTGACGATCTGCGTAATTGCCTCACGGGCGAGGTGGAGCGCTTCGTCCCGACTGTTGGCTTCGACTCTACAGTCCGGCAAGGCTGGTACCGAGACGTGAATTCCTCCAGTCGGCTTTGTCGTGAGAATAACCGTATATTTCATGACGACTTCCCTTTCTCGGGTTTCTTCTTCTCGATCATCATGCGGAGAGTCTAGAAAAAGGTCGCTCCGCTGTCTACCCGTAGGCCATGACAGCCGCATCCGTCGCTGCTATGAAGGTCCGTCTTCGGTGCCCTACTGACAGGGCGGAAGGGCTGCATGTGAATCGACAAACTCCGTCCCACAGCGAAATAACAACGCCTGAAGCTGCAAGCGAAGTCCTGACCCCAGAATATCGCCGCTACGCCTTGTTCCTGCTTTTTCTCGTCTTTACCTCCAGTCATGTGGACCGGCAGATCTTGGCGATCCTTTTAGAGCCGATCAAACACGAACTGGCGCTGTCGGATACCCAGCTCGGCTTCCTCTCAGGCATCGCGTTTGCCATCTTTTACGCGACGTTAGGTATTCCCATGGCGATGTGGGCGGATCGTAGCAATCGCCGTAATCTCATCACCCTGGCGCTTGCGACCTGGAGCGGGATGACTGTCTTATGTGGCATGGCTGCAAATTTTTGGCAACTCGCGCTCGCCCGCATTGGCGTTGGCGTTGGCGAAGCTGGTTCCACCCCACCTTCGCATTCCATCATTGCCGACATGTATCCGCCCAACGAACGGGCGCGAGCGATGGGCACATTTTCCCTGGGGATTAACTGCGGCTTGTTGATCGGTTTCTCGGTTGGCGGGTGGGTCAATCAGTGGTACGGATGGCGCGCCGCGTTCTGGGTCGTGGGTGCCCCCGGCTTACTTCTGGCAGTGCTCGTACGCTACACCTTGCACGAACCGCCGCGCGGGTACGCCGAGGGGCGGCAGTCGGTAGCGCACGAAGCTCCGAGTCTTGGCTCTGTCGTGCGCTATATGTGGTCGACTCCTTCGCTGCGCCACATTGTGGCTGGTGCGACGTTGGCCTCTTTCGTGGGCTACGGAGTGGTCTTATGGCTGCCGTCTTTTCTCATCCGTTCACATGGCTTGCAAAGCGGCACGATTGGTATGCTACTGGCGCTCGGTTTCGGCGTGTTTGGTGCGGTCGGGACCTTCATGGGTGGGCAGCTCGCCGACCGCTTAGGTCAAAAAGATATCCGCTGGAACGTGTGGGTCGTTAGTATCGCCATTCTCTTGGCTTTGCCTTTTACGGTCGCGTTTTACCTCACGGCAGACACTAGCACCGCACTGGCGATTGGTGTGATTCCAGCGCTCCTCGGTGGCGCGTATTTGGGGCCAAGCTTTGCGTTGAATCAGGGGCTCGTGCCAGTGCGGATGCGGTCTGTTGCCTCGGCAATTATTTTATTCGTCGCCAATATCATCGGCTTAGGTCTTGGCCCGCAAACCGTGGGCATTCTCAGCGATTTATTTAGTGCCCAGTACGGGAGTGAGTCACTTCGTTATGCGCTCCTCACCTTGGCCTGTGTGAACGTGTGGACGGCAGGGCATTACTTCCTAGCCGGACGCACTCTGGGGGCGGATCTGAAGAAAATCAGTCAGTAGCTAGCCTCGCGAACGAATCGGAGAAACGGAGATGGGGAGAATGGGAGACGCAGCTTTTTCTTCACCGATTCACCGATTCACCGGCTCCCCGTTTCTACTCCCCATCGTTCCCCGTTCTTCCGTGATTTGCTACAGTGCCTCCCTCGTAGTTCCTGAACAGAGGAGAATGTTCCATGCCGGTGCACGATAACTTGTCCGCCCCCGAAGTCATTGCCAACCCCTATCCCTACTTTCACCAATTACGCGAGGAAGACCCCGTGCATTGGAACGAATGGTGGGGTGGGTGGGTGCTCACGCGGCATGACGATGTCCAAGCCTCGTTTCAAGATCGCCGCCTGTCGGCGGACCGTATGTCGCCGTTCCTGAAAGGGCTGGCCAAGGAGGCGTCGGGAGATTTGCATCCGAGCTTTCGCTTGTTCGCCAAGTGGATGGTGTTTACTGACCCTCCGGTCCATACTCGCCTACGAATGCTCGTGAACAAAGCCTTTACCCCGCGCCGCGTCGAAGGACTGCGCACGCGCATTCAAGCGGTGGTCGATGAGATGCTGGACCGCCTGATGCCCGCCGGGCGCATGGAGCTGATTCATGATTTTGCCTATTTGCTACCAGTGACGGTGATTGCCGAATTGCTCGGCGTCCCCGCCACTGACCACGAGAACATCAAAAACTGGTCGGACGAAATTACCCTGTTCATCTTCGGGGCTATCGGGGTGCCGGATCGTCGCCAGCGTGCGCAACGCGCGATGTCGGAACTTGCTGGATATCTGCAAGCGATCATTACTGAGCGTCGTGATGCGCCGCAGGACGATTTGATTAGCGCACTGATTGCAGCGCAGGAACAAGATGATGCCCTGAGCGATGAAGAGATTGTCGCGACCTGCTCGCTCGTGCTGTTCGGCGGCCATGAGACCACGACCAATCTGATTTCCAGCAGTACACATGCGCTGCTGCGCAACCCCGCACAGATGGAAAAACTGCGCAACGATCCGACCTTGATCGGCACGGCAGTTGAAGAATTTTTGCGTTACGATGGCCCCTCGAAAGCCATGGTGCGTATCGGTGGAGAAGACTTCGAGCTACGCGGCAAGCCGATCAAAAAAGGCCAACGCCTGCTACTGCTCCAGTCTGCCGCCAATCACGATCCCGAGCGCTTCGACAATCCTGACGACCTTGACGTGACCCGCGCTCCGAATCCCCACGTCGCCTTTGGCTACGGCATTCATTTCTGTTTAGGTGCGCCACTGGCGCGTATTGAGACAGCGGTGACGATTAACACCCTGCTGCGCCGCTTGCCGAACTTACGGCTCGATGTGGACCCTGGTCAGCTCGAATGGCAACCGCAGATCGTCAGCCGCGCACTCAAGGCCTTGCCGGTAGCGTTCTAGAGCGGGGAGGGCCACCATGCGACAGCTCCGTATTACCGTCGATCAAGACAAATGCGTCGGTTCGACCACCTGCCTGCACACCGCCCGCGCCACGTTTGCCCTTGACCAATCCGGCAAATCCTCGGTCGTGAATCCACAGGGCGACGGCGAAGCCACCGTCATCGAAGCCGCTGAGAGTTGTCCCGTTGGGGCGATTACTGTGGAAGACGCGGAGACGGGCGAATCAGTGTTCCCCTAGAAATGGACTCGACTCGCGCCATCATGAAATAGTTACCTTCACCTGTTTTGACACACAAGTTTTGCATTGAGGGCAATGTAATAAAAAAGGAGGCTGTTATGCTTGGACCTGTTGCTCATGTGGGTATTACCGTGCGGGATATGGACAGAGTTTTGGCTTTTTACCAAGACATCCTTGGCTTTATGGTTGCCATGGACGTTACCATTGCGGGTGAAGAAGCCGAGCGGCTGACGAGAGTAAAAGGCACCATTTTACGCTCAGTCTATTTACGCAGTGGAGCAGGGGTCAAAGGTCCTCCCCTGGAACTTCTGCAATTCATCGAACCCGTCATGGAGACCGATGCACCCCATGCACATTTGCGACACCCCGGAATTAGCGAGATCGCGTTCTGGGTGCAGGACATCGACAAAACGTACACGGACCTGTGTGCGAAGGGCGTGGAATTCTACTCCACGCCACAATTGTTCGCTTTGGAAGGATACGGAAAAGCCAAGGCGGTCTACCTTTGGGACCCTGAAGGAACAACTCTTGAACTCATGCAGATGGTCAAAGAGGCGTGAGTGTTCCTTTGGCTACCATACCCTCTCGATGGGCGGGTAGCCCATGGCCGCGATTTTTGAGGCGGGTGACAGTCTTTCCTCGGAGTCACGAGGATGGCGGCTTGTTACACGCTCTCCAAAAATTGCGAGACCGTTTGAATGATGACGTTGTTACAGGCTTCAGGCTGGTTCATGTAGGGGCCGAAATGTTTGAGATCGCCGGTCAGTAAATGCGTGGCTCCGGTTGCGATGGATGAGGCGAAGATAGGACGATCTTTGGCAGGGAGAGCGGGAGAAGCGTAGAGGGTGAGATCAGAGGGGCATCGCTCGACCGTAAGCAGAAGGGCTTGCAATGCCCCTAAACAGTCCGGATATTTCCGCTCAAGATTACGGTGGGCTTCTGCGATGGCAAGGTCGGAAGTGACCACTTGCCAATGCCCATCTGCGGCAAGGGCAATGAGCAAGGCTGCTTTCCCGCGAGGATTATGGGCAGCAGTGAAAAGGACATTGGCGTCGAGGAAGAGTCTTTTCACGACGCGATAGCACGCAAGCGGTCGCGGATGGCGAGATGCTCCATCTCACTGAGCTGATCTTCTTGGTCCCATGCGGTGATTTGCTCGTCCGAGTAGGTGTCGAGTTCAATGACTGCGGCTGGACGCAGCACTAACTCGCTGCCTCGCTCTTCTACGATGAGGACATCTCCTGGCTTAATGCCGAGGCGCTTGCGCATGCGGCCTGGAAGTGAGACGCCTCCACGACGAGAGACAATGATGTTTTCTCGCATTTGGCTCCCTTTCTTGTCTGTAATTCCTTTCCCCTTTAGGTATCAGGAAAAGGGGAGACGTTGCCAGCCCGGAGGTCGGTGCTCTCACTTCACCGATACTCATCCCCGCAATCGCCAATGGCCTTAAACAAGTCGTTCGACTTGGCGAGGACGGTTGCGATACGTTGATGGTTCTCTTCAGTCAGCGCGAAGTCGAACACATGTACGGTATCGGCGCGGTTATCGGAGAGGCCGAGACGGGTGCCGATGATGATTCCAGCGACCATCGGGCGATCTAGAACATAGCGCATGGCGATGTTGGCGATGCTGACCCGATGCTCGTCGGCAATCTGTTTGAGGACGCGTAACAACTCTTGGAACAGGTCCCAGCTGCCCCACGAGTCGATCATGTCTTTGTATTTCTGCAGGCTGACGGTGCCGAGCCGGTAGTAGCTCGGTTCCGGTTGGTTGAGATAGCGTTCGGACAGCAGCCCGCCGCAGACCACGCCGTACGGCAGCAGCCAGATGTTGTGCTCTTGGCAGAGCTTGGCCATCTGCTCTTCTGGCCGCCGGTCGATCAACGAGTATTGCACTTGGTTCGCGACGACGCGGATGCCTTTGTCGGTCATGATGCGCAGGCGTTCGGTGTCGAAATTGGTGAGTGCGACGTGGCGAATCTTGCCCCCGTCACGCAGCTCGGACAGCGCGAGCAGAGCATCGAGGTAACGGTTATCGCTGTAATCCCACCAGTGAAACTGGAGAAGATCGAGCGTTGGCGTGTGCATCCGCCGCAGCGAGATGTTGATGTTGTTCTCCGCGATTTTTCGCGTCATCGGCCCTGGACGCGGCACCCATTTGGTAAAGGCTTGCACGTCGGCGAGCGCTGCCTCTCCTCGGCTGGCGGTGAGCTGACGACGAAACTCGCCAATAAAGTCTTCCGCTGGGCCGTAGTGGTCGGCGAGGTCCCACGTCGTGAAGCCAGCATCGTGATACTCGAACATGTTGCTGATCGCCGCCTTGGGGTCGATACGGCCATGTCCTCCCGACACCTGCCACATGCCGTTCAGTACGCGGCAGATGCGCAGGTCCGGGGTGAACTGCAAAGTTGCCTGTGACGGTAACGACATGGGAGCCTCCTCTACTAACCACTACTCACTAATCACTGACAACTACTCCTGAAACACATTGATCTCGAGCTCGGCATACGACTGGTCGCGCAACGGAAGCACCTGCTGATATTCGGGGTCGTTGTACCAAGCTTGCGCGGCGGCGAGGTCTGGGAAGCGAACGACGATGCCGACTTTTCGTGGTTGGCCACCGTGGAGCGAGGCGACGCCAGCGCCACGTGCGACCACTTGCCCGCCATGTTTGGCGATGATGGTGCGCGCGACTTGCTGATACTGCTGCAAAGTATCGGCCTTTTCAGGAAGAGGGTTGCCTTGGACGAGAACAAGTACACTCATGAGAGCCTCCTTAATGATGCGAACAATGAGAATCGGGCTTCTTGTAGCGGTCGGCCCCGCGCTTGTCCAGGCTGATCCATTGCCATGCTCCGCCTTTGACAAGCCGGAGGCGAGCAGGTAGGTAAGCCCAAGCCGGAGCAAGCCAGAGAAGGAACAGAAGGAGCAGAGTTATGAGTGATACCTTTAACGCATTCATTGCCGAAGACGCGGGCGGGAAGGTGCAAGCGTCGCTGAAACAGTTGCGTACTAGCGACTTGCCCGAAGGCGACGTGACGATTCGTGTGGCCTACTCGACTGTGAATTATAAAGATGGCTTGGCGATTACCGGCAAAGCCAAGATTGCGCGTCGCCTGCCGATGGTCTGTGGCATTGACCTCGCGGGGACGATAGAAGAGTCGCACTCCTCTGCTTATAAGCCCGGCGATCAAGTGCTCGTCAACGGCTGGGGGCTAAGCGAGTCGCATTGGGGCGGGTTCAGTCAAAAGGCCCGGGTGAAGTCGGAGTGGCTGGTGCCGGTGCCAGCCGCATTTTCTTTGCAGCAGGCGATGGCGATTGGCACGGCTGGCTACACGGCCATGTTGTGTGTGATGGGCATCGAACACGCCGGGGTAAAGCCGAGCGAGCACGAAATCATCGTGACTGGTGCTGCTGGTGGCGTCGGGAGCGTTGCCGTCGCTCTGCTCGCGAAGCTGGGGTACAAAGTGGCGGCCTCGACTGGTCGGCCTGAACTGAAGGACTACCTCACTGGACTCGGTGCCTCGACGATTGTCGAACGTGCGGCGTTGGCCACGCCTTCTAGGCGTCCGCTTGATGCCGAGCGCTGGGCTGGTGGCATCGACTCTGTTGGCGGCGAGACGCTAGCCTCGGTGCTGCGTGGTACGCGCTATGAAGGGGCAGTGGCCGCGTGCGGGTTGGCGGGCGGGGCGAATCTACCGACGTCGGTAATGCCGTTTATTCTCCGTGGCGTCAGTTTAGTTGGTATCGATTCCGTCATGTGCCCCAAAGCTAAACGGTTGGAAGCGTGGCGGCGCTTGGCGCAGGATTTACCGCTTGCCAAGCTTGACGCCATGACAACTGTAGAGCCGATGTCAAAATTGCCGGAGCTGGCTCCAGCGATTCTGGCCGGCCAGACGCGCGGTCGGGTCGTGATCGATGTGAACGCGTGATGCGTGTTACGTGAGACGTGATGTGTAAGAAACACTCGACGCCCGTCTGTCACGAATCACGTACTACGAATCACGGTTTCGAAAATCTCTCTTCTGTCTAAGGAGTTCATCATGGAAATCAAAGGTCTGGGAGCGATTGTCACTGGTGGCGGTTCAGGGCTAGGCGAGGCGACGGCGCGGGCGTTTGCTGCCAAAGGTGCGCAGGTGGCGATTCTCGATTTGGCGCGGTCGAATGGTGCCGCCATCGCCAAAGAGCTGGGCGGAAAAGCGTTCTTTGTGGAAACCGATGTGACCAGTGGCGAACAGGTGGCTGCGGCGATTGAGAAAGCTGTGGCGTCGTTCGGCGCGATTCACGTGGCGGTGAATTGTGCGGGGATCGGGACGCCTGGGAAAGTCCTGGGCAAGGATAACGTGCCGCTGGAGCTGGAAACCTTCCGCCGTGTGATCGAGATCAACCTGATCG
>SYOC01000318.1 GCA_005804965.1 Pseudomonadota bacterium | reverse complement strand
GCTTTCTCGATGATGCGAATATTAGGAATGCCTACTTCTTGCAGCCGTGCGGCGGCCAACAGACCACCGAAGCCGCCACCAATAATCACGGCATCGAGTTCTTCGTGCAGAGCAGGTCGGGTGAAACCTGGCTCGACATACGGATCCATATTGTAGTGTGCATGCTCGCCAGTAATTTCCTGATACTGATTATTCCCGTCCTCTCGCAGCCGCTTCGTGCGTTCGGCGGCATATTTTTCGCGCAGTGCTCCGGGATCGAAGCCGAGTTCTGCAACCGTCGGTAGACGGGTTGGTGTAGCTGGCATGACGAATTCACTCATGGCGTATTCTCCTTCGCTATGGATCTAAGCAATGCAAGCTGCTGTATCGTAAATCGTTGTAGGAGGCAACCTTTCCGGCCTTGTAAAAGATGTCGCGTCGGGTATTGATCGACAGACTAAGCCAACACACAGGAGGGCGGCGCATGCAGACAGAAGAGACACGGACGTTGATTAAGACGTATTATGACACCTTACCGACCGGCAACCGAGACAAACTTGCCGCGCTGTTTACCGAGGATGTGGAATGGTACCCGCCCGAAAGTGCCCCGCTGGCGGTGATCAAAGGCCGCGACGCCGTCACCCGGGAGTTGGGGGGCGAGACGCCGAAGCGGATCTTCGACATGAAGACCTTTCGGCTCAGCATCCATCGCATCCTGGCCGATGGCGCTACAGCGGTGGTCCAGCACAGCATTTCCGCTAAAACCCGCGCCGGCGAGCAGTACGACAACGAGTATTGCTGGGTCTACCACTGCCGCGACGGGAAGATTGCTAAGATTGAAGAATACGCCGATACGCATAAAGCGGCGCGTATTATGAAGTGGGAGAATTAGCCCCGAGTGATTGTGGAGAAGAGATCAATGACACTGGAAGATCGGGTGGCATGGCTGGAAAACGTGCGCGAGATCGAGCAACTGAAGTATCGCTATGCCCGCTGCTGCGACGGTGGCTATGACCTCGCGGGGTTCCGAGCCATCTTCGTGCCCGACGGCACCTGGGCGGCCAATGGCTACGGCGAATTCCACGGCCACGAAGAGATCTGCGATTTTTTCCAGAAGCTGTCGCAGTCGGTGGTCACCGTGTTGCACTATGTGACCGCGCCCCACATCGCTATCGCCGAGGATGGACAGACGGCAACAGGGACGTTCTATCTGCACTGCTTGTCGCGCATTCGTCGTAAGCATGACCGGTCGCTGGTGGATTTCGTCGTTCAGATGGGTGTCTATACTGACATGTTCATCAAGACTGATGCTGGATGGCGGTTCCAGTCCATCCACGTCAACGTCACGCACACGAACCGCCTTGATACACAGCCGGAGCCACCCGTCCCACAGGAGGAAGACGCCCGGAAGACCAGACCATAATCGCGGAGCGGTATGGTGCCGCCTCCCGCCTCAGAATTTTAGGAAATGTCATTGAAGCGCAGCACGTCGTGGTGCTCGCTCTCCAACAACGAGAGGTGCGGTCATGTCAGAGACTCAATTTTACGCAAACAGTCCGGCTGAAGTTGGTCTTGATCCGGCGAAGGTGGAAGCGATGTTCGAACGTGCGCAGCGCGAGGTGCAGGAAGGGCTGCTGCCGTCCTGCCAGGTTGCCATCGCGCGCCATGGCAAAATCGGTGCGGCACGCGCGTTTGGCAAAGCAGTGCAGGGTGGCGTCACAAAGCCCACCACCAACGATACGCTCTACGTGGGATTCTCCTGCGCCAAGGGCCTGTTCTCCGCTGCCACGTGGTTGCTGATGCAAGACGGCAAGCTGGATGTCACGCAGCCCGTGGTGAAATACGTGCCGGAATTTGGGACCAATGGCAAGGATGACGTGACGGTCGAGCAGCTCTTCCTCCATATCGGCGGCTTTCCCGACGCACCGTATGCGCAGCGCGAATGGCTCGATCGGGCGGCGCGCATACGCCGCTTCCAGAGCTGGCGTCTGCAATTTCCGGCTGGCAAAAAGTACGCCTATCATGCCACTTCGGCCCATTGGGTGATGGCGGAAATCGTCGAACGGCTCAGCGGCATGGATTTCCGCGAGTTCTTCCGTGTCCGCGTCGCGGAACCGCTGGGTATTCCAAATCTCAAGATGGGACTGCCGCGCGACCAGCAACAGCGTCAGGCTCAACTAACGTACGTGGGCGCGCCGATGACAGCCGAAGAGATGCAACAGATGGGCGTCAATCTCGTCATGCCGACCGAAATCAATGAGGATACGATACTTGGCTTCAACAAGCCTGAAGTGTTGGAGGCCGGGTGTCCAGGCGGTGGCGCGGTGGTAACCGCTGGCGCATTGGCGATGTTCTATCAGGCGCTGGTCAATGGGGGACGTGCGCCAGATGGCAAGCAAATCTGGCGCGAGGATCTGCTGCGCGACGTGCTGCGGATACGCACCGAAGGGTACTTCGATCAGCTCTTCGGGATTCAACCGAATCGGTGTCTGGGGATGGTGATTGCCGGCGGCGATGGCAAGTCAGGGGTGCGTGGTTTTGGGAAAACAAACTCAGCGGACGCCTTCGGCCACAACGGTGCCGGTGGTCAGGTGGCGTGGGCGGACCCCGCCACGGGCATCTCTTTCGGGTACTGCACTAACGGCTTCGATCGCAACGATGTCAGGCAAGCCAAGCGCGTCGTTGCCATTTCCAGCCTGGCCGCAGTTTGCGCAGCGTGAACGCGAAAGAGGAAGGGATAGGGAAGCGTGATGGCAAGGGAGCAGCCATCACCTCCCAGGCAAGCACTCTGCGATACAAAAAACCGGAAGAACGCTTCTCCTTCCTAGACGCCCACTAACGTTTCCTGAAAGAGTGTGAACAACGCTGTCCAGTGACGCTCCGCCGCGCCTTGCTCAAAGACCGGCAAATCCGGCACCGCAAACCCGTGACGTGCGCCAGCATAGGTCTCGACCACATGGTTCACGCTGGCGTCCGTCAACGCCTGTTCGAGGCGCACCTTCTGCTCTTCCGGAAAACTTGCGTCTTCGATCGCGCCCGCGACATACACCCGTCCGGTAATATTTTTCACAAAGAGATGCGGACTGTCAGGCTTATCGGTTCCCAAATTGCCGCCGTGAAACGACGCAATCGCGGCGAAGCGATCAGGAAACGCCCCCGCTGCGGTGAGGCTGGCGTTGCCGCCCATACAATAGCCGGTGGCGCCGAAGCGCTTGCCTTTGACCTCGGGCCGCGTCGACAGAAAGTCGAGGAAGGCACCCGAGTCCGAAACCTTGCGTTCGCGATCCAGGCTGTTCACCCATTTCATCAGTTCCGTCATCGCTTGTGGATTGCCGAGCACCTCAGAGGTCACTTTCGGCGGATAGTTGCCAAAGCGATAATACAAGTCGGGCTGCAACACCAAATATCCGCCATCGGCCAGCCGCTGACCCATCTCCCACATGACCGGGCGGATGCCCAAACCATCCATATAGAAAATCACTCCCGGCCAGGGTCCCTTGCCAGTGGCAGGTGTGAACAGCGACGTCGGGCAATTGCCGTCGCGGGTCTTAATCGTGACATCAGCACGGGGCATAGGTACGTTCCTCCTAGTTTAGTTGAGTATTCACGCCACTTCACAGCGGACTGCGAGCGGTATGGTCAACGTAATGAATTCCCACCTGTCGCGAGCCTATTGCTCAGCTACGACAGGTAACAGTGCCTCTCTTTACTCGTTCACCGGTCCAGCCGAGTCGATCATGATATGGCGCGATTTGAACTTCCATTCCCCATTCACCTTGGCGTACTCGTCATTATACCAGCCTGCCATCGCATGTTTCTTGCCGTTACGCACCAGTTTCACCTCGATATAGCACCTTCCCTTCGCCCGATCTGGCCCAAGAAGTTCGACCACATGGTTGTGAATGAAGGGGCGAGGTTTCATCTCATCCAGACCAGCGCCGATCATCTTGCGCAAGTTCTCCCGGCCCGTGGTAGCGGGGAGGCTGGAATCACTGGTGGAAATAGCGCCATCTTCCGTGAATAAGTTGACGTACCCATCGAGATCTTTTTGCCACACGGTGTCACAATAGCGCACCGGGAGCGTCCGAATCTCCTCGCGGTCGATCACTGCTTGTAGCGCGGCCTCCATGCTTGTTGCTGCCATAGAACCCTCCTTATGAATATGGATAATCAGCAGGGAAGTAACGATTCTGTATATGGCAGAGTACGCATCAAGCTCAAGAGCCATGGCCGCTGTCCATCGCGGCGCTCATCTTTTTCTCCCATAGCTTCCTTTCTGGACGTTGCCTCAAGCTGAGGATTGACAAGCCCCTCAATAAGGTGACAATACCGAATCCGTGAGGGCAACGAGAAGTGCCGCTTCGGGTGCATAACAATTTCTTGGTAAAAGTCG
>SYOC01000317.1 GCA_005804965.1 Pseudomonadota bacterium | reverse complement strand
TGCGGCTGGCCGAGCTTTTGGGCACCTTCGGCAGAATCGAATGTGGAAGAGGCGGTTGATCTCAGCTACGGCATGCGTCGGGTCGAAGTCATGTGTAGCTCGTGCGGTGCGCATCTCGGACATGTGTTCGAGGACGGCCCCGAGCCTACCGGGCAGCGCTACTGCATGAATTCCGTGTCGCTCACATTAGCGAGGAAGTAGATGTTGCACCCTTCTTATGTCCGGATGGACGAAGCGCTCGAACTGCTGTCCGCGTATGGTCCGGACCTGCGCAATGGCATGACTAATCACGCGCCGATGGCAGTGGAAGCGTTATGTGCGCTGGGGCGTGCGGATACGGTCTTGCCCTGGATTGAGAAGTATCGCCCAGGCATGTTGCCACGCCCCGCCGTGCGTGAACGCATCACCGCACACAATTGGCGCGAGGCTCTGGCGAACTACAAACGCACGACGGACTGGTCGGAGTTCTTCCGTGAGCAACTGCGCGAGCAGCCGTGGCGTGAGGTACTGCAACAATGGATGAGCCGGCTGGCTCCAGGGTTGTGCGGGTCGGCAACCCACGGGATTATTCGCGTCGGACATGCGGTGCGAAGCTTAGCCATGGGAGAATCGCCCGAACGGGTACGTGAATTAGCCGATGGACTTGGGTATCTTGCGGCCAATTATCAAGAGCTACCGACGGCTTCGGAGACGGCGGCTGCTGGGCTGCCTCCGTCCGAAGCTATCAGCAAAGTGGCACTCGTCCCGACTGAATTGCGCCGCTTCTCGGGCACGATCACTTCGGCGCTCGCAGGGCTCGACGCCTTTCCTGAGTTTGCTTCATTCATTGGTCTTCTGCATGTGGATGGAGAAGACACCTCGCGGTTGGTTTCACAACTGACAGAAATCTTTGCTCGGGTGTACTTGGCGAATGCGCATGATGTTTTAACCTCCATCGTGTTCATTCACGGCGTGACCAGCGTGACGGCGCTACGCCATCTTCTGCCGTATCTGGATGCAGCGACTGCTCGTCAGGCACTGCGTTTCGGTTGGCAGGCAGGCTGCGGGCTGTATGCCGCGTTTGGTTCGCGGACTGAACTTTCTTCTCGTGATGATTGGCCGCAAGAAACTCCGGAGACCCTGGTCGATATGGCTGTTGCGCATGGCGATGAGCACGTCATCAAGTTTACTGAAGCGTGCGTGCGCGAATACGACCTCAACCCGATGCCAGCGTATTTGGCGGCGGCGCGACGGACGTGTGAGCTACTGCCAACGCACTAACGCGAAAATGGCCAACCTATTTCGTCTCACCCAACACCGGTGCCGGGTGGATGCTATCCACCCAATGCACTTCTTCCGGCTGTTCGACCACCGGGATGTCCAGATTCACTACGACCGGCTCTTGATTGCTGCGCACGAGCACGCAGTGGAGCGGCTCATCAGTATTGGCGTTGATTTCTTGGTGCGGGACATACGGGGGAACATAGATAAAATCGCCAGGGCCAGCCTCGGCATAGAATTCTAAACTTTCCCCCCAACGCATGCGTGCTTTGCCACTTACAACATAAATCACGCTTTCCAACTCGCCGTGGTGGTGGGCTCCGGTTTTGGCGTTGGGGTGAATATTGACCGTGCCCGCCCACAGCTTATTCGCTCCTGCCGTAGCGTGGTTAATGGCTGCGGCACGAGTCATGCCGGGAGTCTGTGGAGTGTTCAGGTCAAGCTGATTGCTGTGGACGATGCGAATGCCGTGATCGCGCCAGTGTGATGTCGGGTCGCTCATGAGGATTGCTCCGTGTCGGACTCTTTTTTAAGCGGTTAGTCTGCTGCCTTGAGACCAAAATGATAATTGACGGTGAAATACGGTCGGTTCATCTGCATACCATCGGGAGCTTGTCCCGGATCGTGGCGGATAAAATCGACGACGAGCGAGTCTTTGACGCCAAACACCGCGTCAGAATCGAGATAGCGGTCGCCGTTTGCGAACACGTGCGTGGTGACGGTCTCGAACCCTGGTGCGGAAACGATGGCGTGAATATGGGCAGGGCGATAGGGATGGCGGCCCATCTGGAGAAGCATTTGTCCGACCGGGCCGTCTGTGGGAACGGGATACGAGACTGGTCGTACTGTCCAAAACCAAAACTTCCCTTGGGCATCGGTGCGGAATTGTCCGCGCAAGCGTACGACGTTGGGGTCGGGAAGCTGCACGTCGTAGAAGCCCTCGGCGTCGGCCTGCCACATATCGACTTTAGCGTTAGCGAGCGGCTGACCAGTGGCCGTCAGCACTTGGCCTGAAAACAGTGTCGGGTCGCCAAGCAGCTCCTTCCCCAGTACAGAACCGTTGGGTAATTCCGGCATGCCCTCAACGTAAAAAGGGCCAAGCACGGTCGATTCCGTCGTGCCGGCTGGCTGGTGGTGATTGATTGTGTCCACCAACATAGACACGCCGAGTGTGTCGGAGAGTAGGATAAATTCCTGGCGCTTGTCATCACATTTCTGGCCAGTAGCGGTGAGGAACTGAATACCTGCGAACCATTCTTCTTCGGTGAGTTCCACCTCGCGCACGAAGTCGTGCATATGATGGAGTAGGCTCGTCATAATCTGTTTGAAGCGCGGGTTCGTGGCACCAGCAAGCTTGGCCAGCACGGCGTCGGTCAAGTTTTCCTCGTTGAAGTTACGCATGGAGTTCTCCCTCTTTTTTTCGTGTTAGGTCGTGGGTCATACGGATGGCATCTTCGCGGCCATGGTAATATCCCGGGATACGATGGGCTTCTCGATACCCTAAGCTGCGGTAAAACGCACGTGCCCCGGTGTTGTTGGCTCGGACTTCTAGGTTGACACAAAAAATGCCACCAGCACGTGCCGTGTCTTCTTGCCATTCGACTAAACGGCGGCCGAGACCCGCCCGACGATAGACAGGATCGACTGCAAGCAAATTCAGATGCGCGTGCTCGTCGTAGAACTGCATAATAGCAAAGCCAGCCAAGTGTCCATGCTCTTTCGCAATGACGACATTGCTCTCGGAAGAACGGATATGGGTATGTACCCGTGCGGGTTTCCAGGACCAGTGTAGTCCTGCTTCGACCAAGTCGCGCGACATCTGCGCTATGAACTGCGCGTCGCGTGGCCGCGCTAATGTGAGTGCAATGTTCGCCATGCCTCGTAGAAGCTACGCAATTTTTCGATGCTGGCAGGATAGCACGGCGCGTTATTGCTGTCGCTCTGCACAAATCGAAAAAACTTAGCCTCCTCGTCTTCTGGTCCTGGCTTGCCCAAACATCTTGCGGTAGGCTTCTTCACCAATTCACGACCGTTAGTAAGGAGACGCTATGGCCGAGAAAGATCAAGACCGCACCTTCACCGTCTTAGCGATATTATTTGCCGTGCTGGCAATATCCAATCTGCTGAAGCCGTTGCAAATCCTTGGCGATCAGACTGGATTTGTGCTGCTCGGACGACGTTTGACTGGAACTGCGAATATTATTGCCGGTCCGCTGTGCGGGCTCTATTTGCTGCTCTATGCCGCGGGAGTGTGGTGGCGAAAGCGTTTTGCTTTACCGATGGCGCATGCGTACGCCACCTATGTGGTACTCAACGTGTTGCTATTCTCGGCTTACAACGTGCGTCCGCCGGGAGTCGGCTATCTGCTATTTGGAGTGGTGTACTCGGCCATCGCCATTGGGGTGTCCTGCTGGGCGGCCATCTTTATTACCAAGCACAAGAGCGTACTTGGCTGACAGGGCGAGGGGAGGCTGGCGGGAGCGCTGAGAGGAAAGAGTGGGGCGTATCGTGCTGATACACCCCATTGCCGTTAGCCGCGCTCAACGAATTCGAGGATATTACCGTCAGGGTCTTTGACCATGGCGATACGCGTTCCCGGGCGGATCTGCGTCTCGGGAATGGTGAACTCGACCCCTTTCGCCTTCAACTCGGTGCATAGTGCAGTGAGTTCTCTAATGACGAACGTCAAATAACGAATCCCCAGCTGCTTCTCCAAACCAATGGCACCAAGCGGTGGAATGCTCTTGGGGTCCATGAGCTTAATATCGCTGGCACCGAACTTGAGACGATGCAGCGTGCCGAAGCCGGTTTTCAGCTCCTCGGTCTTTTCTAGCCCGAGAATCCCTTGGTAGAAGTCCAGGCTTTTTTTGATGTCGCTGACAAAAATGCCAACATCAAGCGAATCTTTGGCGACCTGTAACATGGCGCTTCTCCTTATTAACCGCGCGGCCCGCTGAGATCGATCAGCTCGACGCGATAGCCGTTGGGATCTTCCACGAAGGCAATGACTGCGCCGCCGTGCATCATCGGACCTGGCTCGCGCACGACTTTGACGTCTTTGGTTTTGAGGTCAGCACAGACCTTATAAATATCGCTGACGCCGATAGCGAGATGACCGAAGCCGCTGCCTAGCTCGTAGCTGGCCGTGTCCCAGTTGTGAGTAAGCTCAATCACGGTGTTATTCTTTTCTTCACCATAGCCGACGAACGCGAGTGTGAATTTTCCACCTGGATAGTCCTGCTTGCGCAGCAGCTTCATGCCGAGCTTCTCACAATAGAAATTGAGCGACTCGTCCATATTCCCGACGCGAATCATGGTGTGTAACAGTTGCATAATACCTCCTTAAAAAGAAAACGCCCCGCGACGGCAGTGTTGCTCGGCGGGGCGTTTAGGGTTCGAGAAGAAAGATGCGGGAAGATCAGATGCTCCCCAGAAAAAGATTCACACCTACCAACGGCGATCCCGACCGCCGCCACCGCCGCCGCCACCGCCTGACTTGTTCCAGCCGCCGCCACCACCGCCGCCCCCATCGCCGCGACCGCGACCACCACCGCCGCCAAACGAACGGCCACCGCCGCCGCCTGTGCGCTCTTGTGGCTTGGCTTCATTCACGGTCAGTGCGCGACCTTGGACTTCGGCACCATTGAAACGTTCAATTGCCGCCTGGGCGTCTTGGGTATTGGTCATCTCAACAAAGCCAAACCCGCGAGAACGGCCGGTGAACTTATCGGTAATAACATTTGCTGACGTAACCGCGCCAGCTTGGCTGAACAGCGCTTCCAGGTCAGCGCTGGTTGTGCTGAATGACAGATTCCCCACGAATAACTTCGTCGCCACGAAAACCTCCAGAGAAACGAAAAGGCCCCAGGACCCATGAGTGCGGTTCCAGGGGCCTTTTCTCTCTCGAACCAAACTCAATCGACAACTGAACAATTTGCTCAGCGAACCCTACCAGAACACAACTGACAACGCAAGCGAAAGATTTTTGTCGCTCGCCTCTTCCTTGTGGGGGCTTTAGACATCCACCTCCGCGACGTTTGGCGCATGGCGCATGATAAATTCAAACCGTGGCTGCACGTCTTTTCCCATCAACGTTTGAATCGCCAGTTCTGTCCGTTCCACATCTTCGATAGACACCCGTAACAGCGTACGCGACCGTGGATCGAGGGTGGTTTCTTTGAGCGTGGGTGGGTTCATTTCTCCCAATCCTTTGAAGCGTTGGACATTGGCTTTTCCAGCGTGTCCGTTGCGCTGGGCAAGGATACGGTCCTTTTCAGCATCGTCGATAGCCCAGTGTACTTCCTTCCCAATCTCGATCTTGTAGAGGGGAGGGCGAGCGATGTACACGTAGCCGTGGCGAATTAGATCGGGAAGATGGCGATAAAAGAACGTCAGTAACAGAGTACAGATGTGGTTGCCGTCGGAATCCGCGTCCATCAGCAAGCAAATCTTCTGATAGCGCAGCCTGGTGAGATCGAAGCTCTTGTCCACGCCACAGCCCAAAGCCGACACGACATCGGTGAGTTCTTTGTTAGTCAGCACCTTACTCAAGGAGGCTTGTTCTGTGTTGAGCACTTTGCCGCGCAACGGCAGGATCGCTTGAAAGGCCCGGTCACGGCCTTGTTTCGCTGAACCGCCAGCCGAGTCGCCTTCGACAATAAACAGCTCGCTGGTTTCTGGATTGGTCGAGGCACAATCCGCCAGCTTGCCGGGAAGATTGAGACGATGAGACACTGAGCCTTTGCTGCGCACATTTTCGAGCGCCGCGCGAGAGGCGGTGCGCGCTCGCGCGGCTAGGATAACGCGCTGGGCAATGGCGTCGGCTTGCGAGCGGTTGTGCAGCAGAAAATTTTCTAAGGCGGTACGCACGATGGCATCGACTTGCCCAGTGACTTCTGGGTTGCCGAGCTTTTCTTTCGTCTGTCCCTGAAACTGCGGTTGCTTGAGATACAAGCTTAAAATAGCAGTGACGCCTTCGCGCGTGTCTTCTGCTGTGATCGGCAACCCCTTGGGTGTCAGGTCGTGGACATTGATGTAATTGCGCACGGCTTTGACGATGGCTGATTTCAGTCCGGATTCGTGGGTGCCGCCGAACGATGTGGGAATACCGTTGACGAAGGTGTGAAAACTTTCTTCTGGAGATTCCGTCCAGGTGAGGACACATTCCATCGGCGGGTCGTCTTCACGATCGAGGGTGAACACGTCTGAGATAACGGCTTTTTTCTCCCCTTCGGTGAGCAACTTTGTCAGATACGCACGCAAACCATCCTCGTGATGATATTTCGTATCTTCACCAGTGACTTCGTTGCGGAAGATCAGCGTTAGACCTTTATGTAGATAGGACTTGGCTTCGAGTCGTTGGGCGATCAGTTGCGGCTTAAAGGAAATCGACGGGAAAATCTCCGCGTCCGGGTGGAAGGTCATGGTCGTGCCGCTGCCACGCACCGGGCCGATTTGTGTGAGTTCCGAGACCGTGCGCCCACGCGAAAAATGCTGCTCCCATTCGACTCCACCACGGCGCACCCGGGCGCTGAGGCGATCCGACAGCGCAGTGACAACCGAGGCACCGACGCCGTGCAAGCCGCCAGAATGCGAATAGTTGAGCCCCTCGAATTTCCCTCCCGCATGCAGCGTTGTCAGGATCAGCTCCAGCGCAGGTTTTTTGAACTTGGGGTGCATGTCGATAGGAATGCCGCGGCCATTATCGCTAACCGTGACCGTCGAGCCATCTTTGTGGAGGATGACTTCGATGCGACTGGCGTGGCCGTTCATCGCTTCATCAACAGCATTATCGACAAGTTCCCAAATTAAGTGGTGCAGACCCGTGCTATCGACCCCGCCGATATACATGCCCGGGCGTTTCCGGACCGGCTCCAACCCTTCAAGAACGGTAATGTCTTTGGCCGTGTAATCGGCACCGCCCGCTGCTGCGCTACGCCCTGCCATTGCTTCCTCCTTCTCCTTCCGCCACTCCTCGTACGTTGACGAGCGTCGTGCGCTTTACCACCCGCTGACCTTTCCCGGCGCGATGTCCCAAGGGAATATCTTTGAGCGGGACTGCACGCTCGACGCTATCGGCATTGATCACCGTCACGCCGCGCCCGGGAATCGTGGTTACGGCTCCAACCAGCCGATCGTTACCGTCCAGCCGCATTAAAATAACGCCGCGCCCAGGGCCAGTGAGCTCGTTGATGTCTTCCGTAGGAAACGCGAGCATCCGGCCTTCTGCGCTCACACACACGGCTCGTGCGCCAGTGGTCGGTCCTACCGACACCACTTCATCGTCATCACTCAGGCGGGCAACTTTCCGCCCACTGCGCGTGGTTTCTTCGAAATTCGGACGGAATTGAAAGCCCATACCTTGAGCAGTTGCCAGTAAGTAGAGCGGCCCTAGCGGTTGAGCATCGTGTCCGTTCTGCTCAGTGCGCTCAGTAAAGAGTTCACCTTGCATCTCGCTCGTCACAATTGCTTCTTCTTTGGCTTTGGCGGGAGACTCATCGGGGATGATGGTCGCTGTCACCACGCGCTCGCCGTCCTGAAAATTGAGCAGGCTTTGGATAGGCTCGCCATAGCCAGTCGAAGCTGGGACCTCGCGCATTTTCATCACATACGACGCGCCTTTGTTGGTGAACAGTGCGAGTCGGTCGCGCGTGGAACCGCTCAACACCACATGAATCGCATCGCCTTCACGCAAGCGTGTACTGGTCGGATCTTTCAATTCGCGCATGCGCTTCATCCAGCCATCGCGTGTGAGCACTACTGTAGTGTCTTCATGCACAATGTAGGCTTCGGGATCGTAGGTCAGCTCTTCCCCAGCTCGTAGCGCCGTGCGCCGCTTGTCGCCGTAGCGTTTTCCTAATTCGAGCAGCTCGGCACGAATGACTGCCCAACGCCGCTTTTCGTCACCCAGAAGCGTGCGCAGCTCTTGTGCGCGTCGCTCGCGTTCCGCTTGTTCATTTTGAATTTTATCGACTTCCAGCCGTGCGAGTTGGTACAGTCGAGTTTCCAAGATCGCTTCCGCTTGTTCGTCATCGAGGCGGAAGGCGGCCATCAATTGTTCGCGTGCATCTTTGCGTGACGCGGCCCCACGAATGATTCTGATCACCTCATCAAGACTGCCGGCGATCAACGCCAAACCGGCGAGAATGTGTAGCCGGGCTTCGACCTCTTGGAGTTCGTGTTCAATGCGTTTGGTGACGACGATGAGACGGAAGTCCAGGAAATGACGACACAGATCGCGCAGCGTGACTCGCGCCGGTTGGCCAACGTAAGGGTTCGTGGTGGGCACCAAACAGGTCAAGTTGACGGGAACTGCAATCTGCAGCGTAGTGTGTTTGCACAAGTAGGCCATCGCCAGTTCGTCGGACACCTCGCCCTTGAGTTCGAGTACGACACGCACTTCATCGGTGGACTCGTCGCGCACGTCAATAATCTG